>DATHUR010000123.1:0-2253 GCA_035462025.1 Egicoccus sp.
CGCGAGTTCGAGGACGTGGTGATGTTCTCGCGCGACCTCGGCACCACCGACACGCGACCGCACGGTCCGGCCGGCCTCGAACCCGACCCGGGCTGCTAGGTGGCCACCTACCGCGAGCAGGGCATCGTCCTGCGCACCTACCAGCTCGGCGAGACCGACCGCATCCTGCACCTGTGTACGCAGGGCCGCGGCAAGGTGCGCGCGGTCGCCAAGGGGGTCCGCCGTCCGGGGTCGAAGTTCGGCGGCCGGCTCGAGCCCTACAGCCATGTCGACCTGCAGTTGTACGAGGGCCGCAACCTCGACGTGGTCAACCAGGCCGAACTGATCGCCCCGCACGCCAGGGTGCGCGAGGACTTCGCCCTGTCGGCGTGCGCGTCCGCGATGACCGAACTGACCGACCTGGTCTCGCAGGAGGGCGAGCGCGACAACGCGCTGTTCCTGCTGCTGCGCGCCGGCCTGCAGGCGCTGGACGCCGCGCCGCCACAGCCCGAGGTGTTCCTCGACGCCTTCCTGCTGCGGCTGGCCTCGATCGTGGGATTCCACGCCTTCACCGAGGCCTGCGCGGTCTGCCGCACCCCCGGCGACCACGTGTTCCTCAGCGTCAAGGCGGGCGGGACCCTGTGCGCCGCCTGCGCCCCGACCGGTACCCGCGCCGTCGACCGCGAGGTCCTCGAGGTGGTCCGGGTCCTGGCCGCGCCGGGGGAGTGGGCCGCGCTGCCGGCCCTGGCCCGCGACCGTCCCGACGCGCAACGCACGGCCGCGGCGTACGTGCGCGCCTTCGTCGAGCACCACCTCGACCGACGGCTGCGCAGCTACGAGTTGGTACCGCGGCAGTAGGCTCGGCGACTGCGGCGGCGGACACGAGCGAGCGGTCAGGAGACAGGTGGACCTCGAGGAACTGCACCTCGACCCCGACCGCATCCCGGGCCACGTCGCCATCATCATGGACGGCAACGGACGTTGGGCCAACCGCCGGGGACTCAAGCGCAACGCGGGACACGAGGCCGGCGAAGCGGCCCTGTTCGACACGGTCGAGGGTGCCCTCGAACTGGGCGTCCGCGACCTGACCGTGTACGCGTTCTCGACCGAGAACTGGAAGCGGCCGCCCGACGAGGTCCGCTTCCTGATGGGCTTCAACGAGTCGCTGCTCGTGCGCCGCGCGGACGAACTGCACGAGCGGCAGGTCCGGGTGCGGTTCATCGGCCGGCGCACGCGTCCCGTGCCGAAGCGCCTGGTGCGCCTGATCGAGGACACCGAGGCGCTGACCGGCGACAACCGCCGGATGACGCTGCGGATCGCGTTCAACTACGGGGGCCGCACCGAACTGCTCGACGCCGCGCGCCGCCTCGTCGACGACGCCGCGGCGGGCCGGTTGCGCAAGGTCGACGAGCGGGCGATCGCGGCCCGGCTCTACGACGCCGAGATGCCCGACGTCGACCTGCTGATCCGCACCTCGGGCGAGCAGCGCCTGTCGAACTACCTGCTGTGGCAGTCCGCCTACGCGGAACTGGTCTTCACCGACCTGCTGTGGCCCGACTTCGACCGCCACGCACTACGCGAGGCGGTCGACGTCTACCAGCGCCGCGACCGCAGGTTCGGCGGGGCCGAGGACCGTCCGGCCGCACCGGCCACGGACGGCGGCGGCGTCGCCGACGACACTGCCTGACACGACGACGCGAAAGGTGCGGCACCGTGGCCCGGTTCGAGGTGCAGCAGATCAACCCGAAGCGCTACGACCCGCGCGACGTGAGCTACGAGGTCGTCGACACCGAGGGTGGGAAGCCGGTCGCCAGCTTCGACGACCGTGCCGCCGCCCAGGCGCATGCGGACCGGCTCAACGAGGGACCGTTCGACCTCGACGCGCAGGACCGCGCCGCGAAGGAGGCGGACGACTGGGGCACCTGGGAGAAGTGGGAGTAGGTGCCCGCGCCGGCCGGATCAGCGGGGGAGCGGGAACGCCAGGCCGAGCACCGACGCGAACGACTCCAGGGTGCGGTGGGTGAGTCCCCAGACGATCCGGCCGCCGACGTCCAGTCCGGGGAATGGTTCGGCTACGTCGGCGTGGTGGAAGGGCACCGCCGACCGCGGATGGAACAGGCCGCCGAGCGGCACCCACAGCGCGTCGGCCACCTCGTCGGGGTGCGGCGTCATGGCGGGCCGCTCGTCCAGCACGAACACGTACGTGGCGACCCGGCCGCCGCGCGTGCGTCCGACCTGGTCGTCGAGTCGGCCGACCGGGTGCTCGAGCGCGAT
>DATHUR010000124.1:0-6533 GCA_035462025.1 Egicoccus sp.
CGGCTGTGGACGTTGTTCGGCACCACCAACCAGTTGACCGCGGGGCTGGCCCTGGCCGTCATCGCGGTCTACGTGACCAAACAGGGCCGTAACGCCATGGCGCAACTCGTGCCGCTGGTGTTCCTGCTGGCCATGACCACGTGGGCGCTGATCCTCAACCTCAAGACGTTCATCGACAACCGCGACTGGCTGCTCGCGCCGCTGGACCTGATCATCCTCGTCCTGGCGGCCTGGCTCATCGTCGAGGCCTTCCTCGGCATGCAACGGGCACGGCGTGAACCGGCACGCGTCGACGAGACGATCGGATGAACGACCGCAGCCGGCACCGGGTGCTGTTGATCCGCGCGTGGGATCACCAGACCACCGGTGCCAGCTGCTGCGGACGGCTCGACGGTGGGGGCGAGTTCGGCGGCGCCGCCGACTTCGCCCCCACCCGGGCCGACATGTGCACCATGGGCGAGGTGTACCGCGCCCTCGTCGCCGGGATCCCGGAGGTCGACGTGCAGGTGGTCGACCCGCGCAACACGACCTGGCTCGTCCCCACCCTGGTACGCGACGCCTGGCGCGCCGAACATCGGGCCGGATACGTGTGGAAGACCATGCGGCGCGGCACCGACCCCGGCGCGGTCGTCGTCGACGGCCGTGTGGTCGCCAACGGGCTGCGCACCGACGCCGCGACGGTCACCCAGATCGTCCGCTCCGCACTGGCTGCGGCGTGAGCACGGACGACACGCCCGTCGCGGGCGGTGGTTGGCGTGAGCGCCTGCGACGCGTCAACGACTGGCACGACCAGTTGTTCGTGGCCAAGTGGCGCTCCGGGCTGCAGCGCGAGGCGCGGCGCCAGGAGGACGACTTCCTCGCCCTGCTGCTGCTGTCCTCGTACGGGATCGACGACCCGGCCGCGTACCACACCCTGCCCCTGACCGCCGAGATGATCGAGTCGTTCCACCGCTGGCACCAACGCGAGGGGTACGACCACTTTCCGGCCGGCGGCGTGTGCTGTTGAGCAGCCAACGGCCGGTCGCCTTCGTCGGTGGCAAGGGCGGCGTCGGCAAGACGACGGTCTCCGCGGCGCTGGCCCGCGCCCACGCCGCGGCCGGTCACCGGACACTGCTGGTGTCGACCGACCCGGCGCACTCCACGGGCGACCTGCTCGGCATGGTGGGCCCTGGGAGGAGATCGGGCCGTCCGCTCGGCGGGGAGCCGGTCGAGGTGGCCGACCTCCTCGAGGCGGTCGAGATCGACCCCGAGGCGGTCGCCGACGCCTATGTCGAGGCCGTCCGGCGCGACGTGCACCGCGCCGTCAGCCCCGAGGTTCGCGCGACGGTCGACCGCCATCTCGACCTCGCCCGTCGTGGCGCGGGCACGCTCGAGTCGGCACTGCTCGACCGCCTCGGCGACCTGCTCGCCGAGGCCGGCAGCCGCTGGGACCGGATCGTGGTCGACACGGCGCCGACGGGGCACACCCTGCGCCTGCTGGCCATGCCGGAACTGCTCGCCGCGTGGATTCAGGGCCTGGTGCGTCAACGCGAGAAGGCCAAGGGCGTCGACCGGATGTTGCGCAACCTCGCCGGTGACGAGACGCCGTCCGACGACCCGGTGATCGAACGCCTCCACGCCCAGCGGCTGCGCCTGCAACGCCTGCGCCACGTGTTGCACGACGACGCGCTGTTCCATCTGGTGCTGATCCCGGAGCGGCTGCCGATCGAGGAGACCGCCCGCGCGCTCGAGAGCCTCGACGCCGCCGGTCTCACGGTCGGCAGCGTGGTCGTCAACCGTGTCCTGCCCGCCGAGGCGGACGGGGAGTTCCTGGCCCAGCGCCGGGCCCAGCAGGCGGACTACCTCGCCGAGATCGAGCGTCGCTTCGCCGGCCGTGACCTGCTGCGTGTGACCCAGTTGCCACGCGACGTCGCCGACCCTGCCTCGCTCGCCGAGGTCCAGCGTCAGGTGGCGGACCTGGCTACGCGAAGCTGACGGCGTCGGTGCGGCGCCACAGCACGGGGAACCGGGGGTGGTCCAGTGGTGCGCCGGCGGGCAGTTCGTCGGCGAGGCCGTCGAACTCCGGCGAGGTGCGCCACGTCCGTGGTGCATGGCGGACGTCGTCGCCGACGTAGCGCACCGAGAAGGCCCGCCGCCGGTTCGGGCCCCTGACCCCGCCGGCCGCGTGCAGCGTGAGCATGTTGAAGAACACCGCGTCGCCGGGCTGCAGTTCCCAGCCGAGGATGCGGTGGGAGGCGGGGTCGCGGGCGAGGTCACCCTCGATGTCGGGCAGGTCGGCGAGGCTGCCTTCGGGGAACCACCGCGCCTGCTCGGTCAGGAACGTGCGCGGCATCAGCCACGGGCCGAGGTGCGAGCCGGCGACGAACGTCAGGGTCGACTCGCGGTCGACCGGGTCGAGGACGAGCCACATCGAGCAGGTCTGCGTGCCGTCGATGTTGTAGTAGGGCTGGTCCTGGTGCCACGGCGTGCGTTGCCGCGTCCCTGGTTCCTTGACCAGCATGTGGTCGTGGTACAGCCGCACCTCGTCGGCGCCCATCAGGTGGCCGGCGATCGCGGCCCCGCGCGAGTCGCGGATGAAGTCGCCGTACTCGGGGATGCGGTCCCAGTTGCAGAAGTCCTCGACGAACCGGCCCGAGTCGTCGTCCGGGCTGGCGACGCCGAACAGGGGGCCGGGGTCGGCGAGGTTGCGCTCGATCCCCGCCCGCAGGGCTTCGACCTCGGCGGGCGTGGCCACACCGTTGACCGCGACCGCGCCGTCGGCACGGAACGCGGCGATGGTCGTGTCGTCGAGGTGCAGGCCGTCGATGTCGGGCACGGAGGCTCGCTTTCGCACATGGGGCGCCCCGGGGGAGGGCGGGCACGGCCGCTACCCTCGGCCGCCGAGGAACGTCGCCCAATCCTGCCAGACGAGGCCGCCCGTGTTCGACGCGCTGTCAACCAAGCTCGAAGCCGCCCTCGACCGCGTCCGCGGACGGGGCCGGCTCGACGAGGCCACGGTCGACGCGACCCTCAAGGAGATCCGTCTCGCGCTGCTCGAGGCGGACGTCAACTTCAAGGTCGTCAAGGGCATCGTCGAGCGTCTGCGCGAGCGGCTGGTCGGCGAGGAGGTCTCCAAGGCGCTCAACCCGTCGCAGCAGGTCATCAAGGCGGTCAGTGACGAACTCGAGCAGGCCCTCGGCGGCGCGTCCGTCGGCCTCGAGCTCAAGGGCAAGCCCGCCGTCATCATGCTGGCCGGCCTGCAGGGTTCGGGCAAGACGACCGCGGCGGGAAAGTTGGCCCAACTGCTCAAGTCCAAGGGCCGCCACCCGATGCTGGTCGCCTGCGACCTTCAGCGTCCGGCCGCCGTGCAGCAGCTCAAGGTCAACGCCGAACGGGTCGGCGTCCACGTCTACGCGCCGGTCACCTCGGGTGACCCCGTGCCGGTCGCCCGCGACTCGATCGCCAAGGCGAAGGAGACCGGTTGCGACGTGGTCATCGTCGACACCGCCGGCCGCCTGCACGTCGACGAGGAGTTGATGGCACAGGCCGCCGCGATCCGCGAGGCCGTGCAACCGGACGAGACGCTGTTCGTCATCGACGCGATGATCGGCCAGGAGGCCGTCAACGTCGCGAAGGCGTTCCTCGACAGCGTCGGTTTCGACGGCGTGATCCTGTCCAAGCTCGACGGCGATGCCCGCGGTGGTGCCGCCCTGTCGGTGCGCGAGGTCACGGGCAAGCCGATCAAGTTCGCCTCCATCGGCGAGAAGATGGAGGACTTCGAGGCGTTCCACCCCGACCGCATGGCGGGGCGCATCCTCGGCATGGGCGACGTGATGACGCTCATCGAGAAGGCCGAGGCGACCTACTCCGAGCAGGAGGCGTCCCAGGCCGAGGCCGCCCTGATGTCGGGCGAGTTCACCCTCGAGGACTTCCTGCAGCAGATGCAGATGCTCAAGCGCATGGGGCCACTGCAGGGACTGCTCGGGATGATGCCGGGCATGGGCAAGCAGTTGAAGGACGTCGACGTCGACGACAAGCAGGTGGCGCGCATCGAGGCCATCATCCAGTCGATGACCCCGAAGGAACGGCGCGAACCGAAGGTCCTCAACGGTCGCCGCCGCAAGCGGATCGCGGCCGGGTCGGGCACCTCGGTGCAGGAGGTCAACCGCCTCGTCAAGCAGTTCGCCGAGGTCCAGAAGATCATGAAGTCGGCCTCGAAGATGGCCGGCCTGCAGGGTGCCAAGCCCAAGGGTGTCAAGGGTGCCCGCGCGCAGGCGGCGGCGCTCAAGCAGTTGCAGTCCGGCGGTGGCCTGCCCGGCCTCGGCGGAGGCGGTGCCGCCGGCGGGCTGGGCGGGTTCGCGGGCCTGCAGCCCGCGCCCAAGAAGGGCAAGCGACGCTGACGGGAACCAGACGCCGCCGCGCGACGTCTGATCGGGCGACCCGACCACCTCGAGGAACGCCCGATGAACACCGCACGACCGCGCCTGCTCTCGATCGCACTTGTCGCCGCCCTGGCGGTGACGGCCGCGGCCTGTGGCGGCGACACCGAGGAACCCGCGGCCGCACCGACGGCCGAGGAGACCCTGCCGCCAGCTGATGATGCTGGCGACGCGGCCGCCGGCGGCACCACCATGCGTGTGCACAGCGTGAGCGAGGCCAAGGCCGAAACGGAGGAGGGAAGCCTCCACGTCGTCGGACTGCTGATCGACGACGGTTCCGGCTGGCGTCTGTGCGAGGCGGTGCTCGAGAGCTACCCGCCGCAGTGCGGGGGCGAGTCCCTCGCCGTCGAGGGCCTCGACCCGGACGGGTTGCCGCTGGAGGAGGACGGCGGGGTGCGCTGGCAGACCGACGCCACCGTGGTCGGCGAGGTCGATGGCCACACCCTCACCGTCACGGGCTCGCCGGCATCGTCCTGACGGGTCGCGCGTGAACCCGGCACTGCGGTAGCCTCCCTTCCGTGCGCGCGGTTCGAGCCCTTGCTCCTACCGCGCCCGATCTCGACGACGATCTCCGCCCCGCCGCCCGCACGCCAAGCCATCACGCGTCGGTCCGCGAGGGTCCGGATCGTCCCGCCATCGCCGGTGCGCACGCGCGCCCGGCCCCATCACAGGACCGCATCCATGGCAGTCAAGCTCCGTCTGCGCCGCGAAGGCACCACCAAGCGCCCGTTCTACCGTGTTGTCGCCGCCGACTCGCGCTCGCCGCGCGACGGCCGCTTCATCGAGATCATCGGGCAGTACCGCCCGCTCGAGGACCCGTCGGGCATCGACATCGACAACGAGCGCGCCCTGTACTACCTCCGCAACGGCGCCCAGCCGACCGAGGCCGTGCAGCAGCTGCTGCGCATCTCGGGCGCCTGGGAGGAGTTCAAGCCGGGCGACAAGCCCAAGCGCGACCGCGCGGCCAAGAACGCCCAGCCGAAGCAGTCGAAGAAGGCCCGCGCCAAGGCCGCCGAGGCGGCCGAGGCTGCTGCCGAAGCCGCCGAGGACACGGCCGCTTCGGAGCCCGAGGAGGCCACGGAGGGCGGCGAGTGAGGGCCGAACGCGTCCTCGAATTCGTCGCCAAGCAGTTGGTCGACTACCCCGACGACGTCCGCATCGAGGTGGACGAGGACGACCGCGAGGTCGTGCTCGAACTCCACGTCCACGAGGACGACCTCGGCAAGGTCATCGGCAAGCGCGGCCGCACCGCCAAGGCGCTGCGCAGCCTCGTCAAGGCCGCCGGCTCCCTCGACGACGAGAACGTCACCGTCGAGATCGTCGATTGACCGACCTGGTCGCCGTCGGCAGGGTCGTGAAAGCTCACGGGATTCGTGGTGAGGTCGTCGTGGACGTCCTCTCCGACGTTCCCGGGCGCTTCGACGCCGGCGCCACGGTCGTCATGGCCGGCAAGTCACGCACCGTCGCCAGCAGCCGTCCCCACCAGGGGCGGCTGCTGGTGCGTTTCGACGGGGTGTCCGACCGCACCGCCGCCGAACTGCTGCGCGGGGCGCTCCTCGAGGCGCCGGCCGCCGACGTGTCCGACGAGGACACCTACTACGCGCACGAACTGGTCGGCATGGCGGTCGTCGACGCCGGCGGCCGCGACCTCGGCAGCGTGTCCGCACTGATCGAGTTGCCCGAATCGGCCGGCTACGACCTGCTCGAGGTGACCCGCACGGACGGCACGACCTGGCTGCTCCCGGCGGTCGACGACTACGTCGAGGTCGACGACGCGCCCGACGGCGGCGAACGCCTGCGCGTGGTCGACCCGCCCGAGGGCCTGATCGGTGGCGAGCCGGACGTCGTGCGGCCAGACGCATGAGAATCGATGTCCTCACGATCTTCCCCGAGTGGTTCGAGGGTCCGCTGACCACCTCGCTGCTCGGCAAGGCACAGGCGGCAGGGATTCTCGACCTGCGCGTCCACGACCTGCGCACGTTCACCACCGACCGGCACCGCACGATCGATGATGCGCCCTACGGGGGCGGTGCCGGCATGGTCATGCGCGCCGACGTGTGGGTGAACGCCGCCGAGGCGGTCTGGAACGACCTGCCGGCCGAACAGACGGCCGGC
>DATHUR010000125.1:0-18310 GCA_035462025.1 Egicoccus sp.
CGATGTGCCCGACTTCGCGCCCGGGGACTCCGTGAAGGTCCACGTCCGCGTCGTCGAGGGCACCCGCTCCCGCATCCAGGTCTTCGAGGGCGTCGTCATCGCCCGCAAGAACGGCGGCCTGCGCGAGACCTTCACCGTCCGCAAGATCTCGTTCGGGGTCGGCGTCGAGCGCACCTTCCCGGTGCACAGCCCGGTCATCGAGACCATCGAGGTGACCCGTCGCGGCAAGGTGCGTCGCGCCAAGCTGTACTACCTGCGCGACCGCGTCGGCAAGAAGGCCCGCATCAAGGAGCGTCGCGAGGCCATCTGAGCCTCACGCTCCCGCACGACCTCGACGAGGGTGCCGCCGATCCGCGGCACCCTCGTCGCATGTCCAGACCCGACGCGGCGGCCCGGCCCGGCTGCACGTCCTCCCGACGGTAGGCTCGACGCCAATGGCTGACCGCGACGACCTCCCCGCCGACGGCGCCCCCGACGACCGCGCGGAGAACCTCTTCGGCGGTCCGGGGCGTCGCGCCGCCGCACCCGGCGACGGCGCGGACGCCGAGCGGGTCGCGCCTCCCACGACGGACACGCCGCCGGCCGACACGAACGATCCACACGACGCCGACGACACGCGGCACGGCCGCGGTGGCGGCGCCGGCTCGTTCCTGCGCGAGTTGCCGGTCCTGCTGCTGATCGCATTCGTGCTGGCGTTCCTGCTTCGCACGTTCGTCCTGCAGGTGTTCTTCATCCCGTCGACGTCGATGGCGCCCACGCTCGAGATCGACGACCGGATCGTGGTCGAGAAGCTGACCTATCTCGCGCGCGAACCGCGCCGCGGCGAGGTCGTGGTGTTCGAGGGCGAGAACGTCGAGGACCTCTCGGTCGATCAGAGCACCGGCGCGCGCGTGGTCCGCGGCATCGGCCAGTTCCTCGGCGTCGTGCCCGCCAACGCCCGGGACTTCGTCAAGCGCGTCATCGGGGTCGAGGGCGACGAGGTCGTGATCGAGGACGGCCAGGTCTTCGTGAACGGCCAATCGATCGACGAGCCCTACGTCGTGTATCCCGACGCGTCCGACTACGGACCGGTGACGGTGCCCGAGGACCACCTGTTCTTCCTCGGGGACAACCGGCCCAACTCGTCCGACTCCCGCCGTGGCCTGGGCATGGTGCCCGCCGACGCGGTGGTCGGCCGCGCCGTCGTGATCCTGTGGCCCTTCGACCACGCCGGCAGCCTGACCGGCGTCAACCACGACGTCCCCGACGCGGCGACCTCGACCGCCGAGGACTGACTGCGAGGCGGTCCACCCCCACGGCTGGTGACCAGTCAGGCAGAGGCGACCGTTCGCGCCCCCACCCCGGGCGGCGGAACCAGCCGCTAGAAGAGAGACATCTGGTTGCGGCTGGCGATGGGGGACCAGGTGTGGCGGTGCAGGCTGCACGGGCCGTGGGTGTGCAGCGCCTCGATGTGGTCGGGCGACGGGTAGCCCTTGTTGGACCCGAATCCGTAGGCCGGGAAGCCCGGGTCGAACTCGGCCATCATCGCGTCACGCGTGACCTTGGCCACGATCGAGGCGGCCGCGATGGACACCGAGCGGCCGTCACCACGGACCAGCCGCTCGTTGTGGGTGCCGTAGCCGGCGAGGAAGTCCCAGTTGCCGTCGAGCAGCAGGACGTCCGGGCGCAGCGGCAGGGCGTCGACGGCGCGCCGGGCGGCTCGGCGGCGGGCCTCGCTGAGGCCGAGCCGGTCCACCTCGTCGTTTCCGGCGTGGCCGATGCCGATGCCCAGCGCGACCTCGCGCACGCGGGCGGCGAGCCGTTCGCGCTCGGACGGAGCCAGCACCTTGGAGTCGCGCAGCTTGTAGATGCGGCGGTCGCGGGGCAGGACCACGGCGGCGTAGGTCACCGGGCCCGCCCAGGCGCCGCAGCCGACCTCGTCGACGCCGGCCACGACCGCGCCCGCGTCCCAGTGGGGCCGCTCGTAGCGGACGCCGGGGACGGAGACGCGGCGCTTGCGACGCGCCTTGGTGGGCGTCTGGGGCTGCGGGGGAGCGGTGGTCGTGGACACGCGCCGACCGTACCGAACCGCCCGGCCGGTACGCTGCCGGACTGGTGCGCCGCGCCGACCTCGACACCCTGCTGGGAGTCCGAACGATGAACCCCGACGACCTCGACGCGTACGAGACCGACCTCGAGCTGTCGCTCTACCGCGAGTACCGCGACGTCGTGCGCATGTTCAAGTACGTGGTCGAGACCGAGCGACGTTTCTACCTGTGCAACGAGGTCGACGTCCGCCCCCACGAGGGCAAGGACCTGTGGTTCGAACTGCGGCTCACCGACGCCTGGGTCTGGGACATGTACCGGCCCGCCCGGTTCATCAAGGAGGTCCGCGTGCTGACCTTCCGCGACGTCAACGTCGAGGAACTGGTCCACGACGAGGCCGACGTGCCGCCGTTCGAGTGACCGGAGCGACCATGGGTTTCAACGCAACCCGCCGCTACCGCGACGACAAGAACAACGACATCTGGCTGCTCGTCGTCGCTGGTGTCGTCATCGGTGCCGGCCTCCTCTGGGCCTTCGGCGTCTTCTGATATCCACAGGCGGCGACGGATTGATCGGCGGGGGTGTCGCCGGGCGCTCGTAGCGTCCGGCCATGGACACCATCGCGCACTGCACCAAGATCCTGCCGCGCACCGCCCTGGACGGCGGGACGCGCGCCCTCGGCCGGCTCGGCGAGGACCTCGCCGCCCACCACCTCCAGGCCGACGACGGCCTCGAGGTCGTCGCACGCAACTGGCGCCTCAGCACCGGTGAACTGCGCGGCGAACTCGATCTGGTCGCCGTCGACCGGCACCTGGGCACCGTCGTGGTCTGCGAGGTCAAGACCCGCCGCGACGCGCAACGGTTCGGCGGCGCCCTGCAGGCACTGACGCCACGGCAGGGCGCCCGGCTGCGGGCGTTGACCGGCGCGTTCCTGCGCGAGGCGGGGATGGGACTGCCGCACGTCCGTCTCGACCTCGTCGCCATCGACCTCGGGCGCGCCCCGACGCTGCATCACCTGCAGGGTGCGTTGTGAGCGGGCCGCACGGGGTCCTGGCGATCGCACACGGGCTCGCGCTCGTCGGGCTCGAGGCGAAGAGCGTGCGGGTCGAGTGCGCCCTGGCGCCCGGCATCCCCGGGTTCCGCCTGGTCGGCCTGCCCGACGCCGCCGTGCGCGAAGCCGGCGACCGGGTCCGTACCGCCTTCGCCCGGTGCCGGCTCAAGTGGCCGCAGGAGCGGATCGTGGTCAACCTCGCCCCGGCGGACCTGCCGAAGATGGGCAGCGGCTTCGACCTGGCCATCGCCGCCGCCGTCCTGGTCGCCAACCGTCTCGCACCGTCCGATGCGCTCGACGGTGTCTGGGCGTTCGGTGAGCTCGGGCTGGACGGCACGGTCCGCGCCGTGCCGGGCGTGCTCCCGGCGGCGGCAGGTGCCCGGGCCGCCGGTGCCGACCTGCTGCTCGTCGGCGACGCGGCCGCGCCCGAAGCCGCCCTGGTCGAGGGTCTGCGGGTCGCGCCGGTCCGCGATCTGACCGAGTTGGCCGCCGTTCTTGCGGGCGAGCAGCCCCTGCGATCCGCCGATGCGGCGCCGTACCTCGCGCCGGTGCCGGGGGAGGACCTCGCGGACGTCCGCGGCCAGGTCGTCGCCCGCCGCGCCGTCGAACTGGCGGCTGCCGGCGGTCACCACCTGCTGCTGGCCGGACCGCCGGGCTGCGGCAAGACCATGCTCGCGCGTCGCCTGCACGGCCTGCTGCCGCCACTGGAGTTGCCGCACGCACTCGAGGTCGCCTCGATCGCCTCGCTCGCCGGCGAACGTGCCGCCCACGAGCCCCTCAGCCTCGAACCGCCGCTGCGCGAGCCGCACCATTCGATCTCCTCGGCCGGGCTGATCGGCGGCGGCAGCGGTGTCCCGCGACCGGGCGAGTTGTCCTTGGCCCACCGCGGACTGCTGCTCCTCGACGAACTGCTCGAGACGCCACGGTGGGTGCTCGACGCGCTGCGTCAGCCGTTGGAGCGGGGCGAGGTCGTCATCACGCGGGCCCGCGCGGCGGTCCGCTATCCCGCGTCGGTGCTGCTGGTGGCCGCCACCAACCCGTGTCCGTGCGGCTACCTCGGCAGCCCCGTGCGGGCCTGCACCTGCCGCCCCGACCGGATCGAACGCTACCGCTCGCGGCTGTCGGGCCCGCTGCTCGACCGGCTCGACCTGCAGGTCGAGGTGCGCCCGGTCGAACGCCAGCAGTTGTCGGGGCCGCCGGACGGCGAGGACACCGCCACCGTCGCCGCCCGCGTCCGGGCGGTCCGGGCCGTCGCCGCCGGACGCTGGGGCGCCGGCCGTCTCAACCGCGACGCCCCCGGCGAGGCGTTGCGCGCGACGGCGCGGCCGGCGGCGCTGCGTGACCTCGCCCGCACCATCGAGGAACTCGGTCTGTCGGCCCGCAGCTTCGACCGCTCGCTGCGGGTCGCCCGCACCATCGCCGACCTCGACGGCGACGAGACCATCGCGGCGCACCACGTCGAGGAAGCGGTCGCCTACCGACTGCTCGAGGCGGTCGCGGTATGAGTGCACGCGCGGACGCCGTACGCACGTTCGCCGGGGTCGCCGCCGACGGCACCGACCCGGACCTGCTCGTCGCGGTCGTGTGCTGGGCGCTGCTGCCGGGCAGATCGCTCGACGCGCTGCGCCGCCGCTGCCGCGACGAGGCCGAACCGTGCGGCGGTAGTGCCGCCGCTGCTGTCGCCGCCGCTGCCGGTGACCCTCCGGCCGACCTGCTCGCACCGGCCACCGACGTCGCGGCCGAGTGGCACCGGCAGGGGGCACGCGTCGCCCTGGTCGGCGACCGGGGTAGCCCCGGTCGTCTCGGCGAGGGCTGGCCCGAGGTGGATGCCCCGATCCTGCTGGCCTGGCGTGGGACGCCACCGGTCGACGGCCCGGCGGTCGCGGTGGTCGGTGCGCGCCGTGCGACGGGGTACGGGATCGGCGTCGCCGCGTGGCTCGCCGAGTCCGCGGCCCGGGCCGGCGCCCGGGTCGTCTCCGGCGGGGCGGTCGGTGTCGACGCCGCCGCGCACGAGGCGGCCCTCGAGGAGCCCGGTGGCACGACGGTGGTGCTCGGGTGTGGCCACGCGGTCGCGTACCCGCGCGTCCACGCGCGTCCGGGCGGCCTGTTCGACCGCGTCGTCGACCACGGCGGGAGCATCGTCAGCGAACTGCTGCCCCACGTCGGGGTCCATCCCGGCACGGTCCGGGCCCGCAACCGGATCGTCGCCGGTCTCGCCGACGCGGTCGTCGTGGTCGAGGGCGGCGAACACTCCGGCGCGTTGCTGACCGCGACCGCCGCGGTCGACCGGGGCCGCAGCGTCCTCGCCGTCCCCGGGGACGTCCGCGCGCCGGGCTCGATCGCGCCGCACCGCCTGCTCGCCGAGGGTGCCGCTCCCTGCACCGATCCCGGGGACCTCCTCGACGTCCTCGGCACGTACCCCTCCGCGGCTGGCGTCGAACCGGCAGCCGGCGACACGGCCACGCTCGGGCCGCTGCCACCCGAGGCGCAGCGCGAACTCGAACGCGCCTGGCCGCGGCCGGTGCGCGTCGACGACCTCGCCGCCCGTGCATCGCTGTCGCCCGGCCGCCTCCTCGCTGCGCTGACCCGCGCCCGCGTCATGGGGGTGGTCGCCGAGTCGGCCGAGGGCGTGCGCCTGCGTCACGCGCCACCGCCGAGACATCAGCCGTGATCGTGCAGGTTCCTGGCGTTCGCGCTCCCGGCGGGCCACCATGGGCACGGTGCGCATCCGGCCTCCAGTTCCCGCCCGAACGGCCGATATCGGAGGCACACTTTCGTGCCATGCCGATCTAGTCGTTCGAGGCCTGCGATGTCGCGTCGTTCCCGCTCGCTCCTGGCTGGACTCACGCTGCTCGCCGTCGGCCTCGTGGCCCCGGCGGCCCATGCGCAGGCCGTGGGTGGGGACGACCCCACACCGGCGCCGTCCGAACCTGCGGAGCCGGCCGACCCCGTCGAGCCGGAACCGGAGCCGGGCCCGCCCTACGACGCCGTGGTGACGCCGTTCGTCTTCCCCGTCGACGGCGCAGTCACGGTGGCGAAGAGCTTCGGCGATCCTCGGGGCGGTGGCACCCGCGATCACAAGGGTGTCGACATGGGCGGCACGAACGCCTACGGGTTGCCGGTGCACGCGGCCGTCGCAGGCGAGGTGAGATGGATCACGGGGTTGCCTGACAACACACCGGCGGCGAGTGCTGGTTATGCCATCGGCATCCGCGGCGTCGACGGTCGCACGTACCGCTACATGCACCTCGGACGCCAGGACGGTCTGGCCTCTGAGGCCTATGCCGCCGGCATCGGACAGGGTGCCTGGGTTACAGCGGGGCAACTGATCGGATTCCTGGGCCACTCGGGCAACGCGTCGCCGTCCTGGCCCCACCTGCACTTCGAGATCATCGACGACCGGGTCACCAACCCGCGCGACGAGCCCTACATGGATCCGTACCCGACCCTAATCGCGGCCCGCGAACGCGGTGACTTGCCCGCCGCTGCACGTCGCTTCCTCGACGTGCCCGCGACCTTCAGCCATCACGACGCGATCGTCTGGCTCGCCGACAACGACATCACGACCGGTTGCGGCTCCCGGAACTTCTGCCCGAACCTGGCGGTCAACCGCGGTCAACTCGCGACCTTCCTGGCGAAGGCTCTCGACCTGCCCGAGCCGCAGCGGCTCGACTACTTCAGTGACGTCGCGGCCAGCCACAGCCACGCGCGCGGCATCGCCCAGCTCGCCGAGCGGGACATCTCCCGCGGCGCGCCCGACGGTACGTACGGCCCCAACCGGCCCGTCACGCGCGAGCAGATGGCGTCGCTGCTGTCCGCGGCCCGTGGCCTGCAGACGGCCGGTGTCGCCGAGGTGCACTTCTCCGACGTCCGGCCCGACTCGGTGCACGCCGGTGCCATCGCGGCGCTGTACCAGGCCGGCATCGCCCAGGGCTCCTCGGACGGCGCGTTCCATCCCGCCAAGCCGGTCACCCGCGCCGAGATGGCGACCTTCCTCAAGCGATCGTTCGGCTGAACGACCCCGATCCCGGCCGTCGGTTCGTCCCGTCGCACGGTCGAGGAAGCTTGACACCCCGTAGCCGGCCCACCACGCTTCGCCGCGATGAGCGGAACACGTGCGACAGGGGAGCCGGCGACACCGGCGGGCGGTGACGCCGACGTGCTCGCTCCGGCGTGGCGCGCCGCAGTCGCCATGCTCGTCGAACACCTCGAACTCGAACGGGGGCGTGGCGAGCACACCGTCGATGCCTACCGTCGTGACGCCACCGACCTCGGCCGGACATGCACCGAGTGGGGCGTCGAACATCCCGGCGAGGTCGAACTGCTGACCCTGCGTCGCTACCTCGCGTCGCTGACCGAGCGCGGGTACGCGCGGGCGACCATCGCCCGACGGGCGAGCGTGGTGCGAAGCCTGTTCGTCCTGCTCAAACGGCGCGGGGTGGTCGACCGCGACCCGGCCGCGCTGCTCGCGTCACCCAAGCAGGGTCGCCATCTGCCCCGCGTCCTGCGCGTCGACGAGGTCGGGCGCCTGCTCGACGCGCCCGACCCGGCAACGCCGGTCGGACTGCGCGATAGGGCCCTGCTCGAGTTGCTCTACGCCAGCGGCGCCCGCGTCGGCGAGGCCTGCGGACTCGACGTCGGGGGCGTCGACCTTCCCCAGGCCCAGGTGCGGCTGTTCGGCAAGGGCGCCAAGGAGCGCATCGCGCCGATCGGGCAACCCGCGGTCGTCGCCCTGCGTACCTACCTCGACCTCGCCCGCCCCGAACTGGTGAACGGGACCGCCGAGGACGCGCTGCTGCTCAACACCCGCGGCGAACGGCTGGGCACCCGCGACGCCCGCACCGCCGTGGAACGGGCCGGGATCCAGGCGGGCGTCGGGCACGTGACCCCGCACACGCTGCGCCACTCGTTCGCGACCCACCTGCTCGAAAGTGGTGCGGACGTCCGCGTCGTCCAGGAACTGCTCGGGCACGCCTCGCTCGCGACCACCCAGCGCTACACCCATCTCTCGCGCGGTCGGCTCCGCGAGGTTCACGCCCTGGCGCACCCCCGCGCCCGGGCTGACCGGTCGGGCCGGCCCGACCGGCCCCAGCCGCAGGCCGAGTAGCATGGGCGACCGGCAGGGGAGGGCCCGCACGATGGGGACGGAGGGCGGGTCGGACCGCGACATCCAGACGCTCTGGGAGCGCTACCGCGACGCGCCCGATCACGACGTGCGCGAGCGGCTGATCCTGCACTACTCGCCGTTGGTCAAGTACGTCGCCGGGCGTGTCGCCGTCGGCATGCCGTCCAGCGTCGACCACGCGGACCTGGTCTCGTACGGGATCTTCGGTCTGCTCGACGCGATCGAGAAGTTCGACCTGTCCAAGGGCTTCAAGTTCGAGACCTACGCGATCACCCGGATCCGTGGCGCGATCATCGACGAGTTGCGCTCGGTGGACTGGGTGCCGCGCTCGGTCCGTTCCAAGGCACGCCGGATCGAGCAGGCCATGCAGGCCCTCGAGGCACGGCTGCACCGCAGTCCCTCCGAGGAGGAACTCGCCTCCGAACTCGAGATCGGCGTCGAGGAACTGCAGGAGACGCTGCTGAAGGTCTCGATGACCTCGGTTGCCGCGCTCGACGAGGCCCTCGACGTCGGGGAAGGCGATCGCCTGTCGCTGGTCGACACCCTGCAGGACCTCACGACGGCCCAGCCCGAGGCGTCCTACGAGGACGTCGAGATCAAGGAACTGCTGCGGCAGGCCATCACCCGCCTGTCCGAGCGCGAGCAGACCGTGCTCGGCCTGTACTACTTCGAGGGCATGACCCTGGCCCAGGTCGGTGACGTGCTCGGCGTCACCGAGTCGCGGATCTGCCAGATCCACACCAAGGCGGTCATGTCGCTGCGCACGAAGTTGCTCGACCGCAGTGGGGGCTGAACGGCCGGTCCGGGTCGAGCCCCTCCGTCGTCGTCCACAGCCGCGGGGCAGCCGGTCCGGACGGCATCGACGACACCACGTAGCGTCGGCGCGTCGCTGACCCGTGGGGGCGGAGGAGGCGCCGTCCGATGGCCACGCTCACGCCTCGTCACCTGCTCGTGCCGATCGTCACGCTCGGGCTGCTCCTGCAAGGCGTCGTCGCCGCCGCCGAGGCCCCGGTCGGGTACCAGTTGCCCGTCGAGGGCGAGGTCATGGCCGGGTTCGAGACGCCGGCCGACCACTATGCCGCCGGCCACCGGGGCACCGACCTCGCAGTCGGGCCGGGCACGCCGGTCGTCGCGGCTGCCGCGGGGATCGTGAGCCACGCCGGCGAGGTGGCGGGCACGACCTGGGTCAGCGTCCGCCACGCCGACGGCGTCGTCACCTCGTACGGTCCGCTCGCGCTGCTGCGGGTGGCCGTCGGTGACGAGGTGCGCGGCGGCACGATGCTCGGGGCCGTCGCCGCGTCGACGCACGGCGCGGACGGCGGCGGGCTGCACTGGGGCGCGCGCCGGGATGGCACGTACGTGGACCCGTTGTCGCTGCTCGGGCCGGTCCAGGTCCCGTCGTTGGTCGGTCCGGGCGGCTGGTCGGGCACCCACCATGTCATCGAGCCGTTCGAGCCGTGGAAGGGGTCCCGCGAGGACGGGTGGCGGCTCCACGGCAGTCCACGCGCCAGGGGGCCGAGCTTCGGCGTGCCGCCCAATCCCAACCACCTGGTCCTGCTCACCGGGCTCAACTCGGCCACCGGGTCGCCGCTGATCGACCCGGATCACCTCGGCTACGGCGAAGCGGACGCGACCAGGTTCTCCTACGCCGGTCTCGACGCCCGTGGCGAGCCGAAGCCCTACGGGCCGGCCGACACGTGGGACGGCGTCGACGCCGCCGCCCGTCGACTCGCCGAGCAGTTGCGCCGGCAGCAGCACGAGCAGCCGTTCCGGGCCGTCGACCTCGTCGGGCATTCGCAGGGCGGCGTGGTGATCCTGCACTACCTCGCCAACTACCACGACCCGTTCGACGCGACTCTCCCACCGATCGGCAATGTCGTGACGGTCGCGTCCCCGCACCAGGGGTCGGACGCCGCCAACCTCGGTCGGGTGCTGCGCGAGCACACGATCACCGGCACCGTGGGCGCCGGCGCGGCGGTGGTCCACGACCCACACGCCGAGCGCTGGGCCGGCGCCGTCGGCCGGCCGTTCGACGAACTGCGGGTCGGGTCACCGCAACTGCGCAAGCTGTCGCATGCCTGGGACGATGCCGTCGAGGCGGGAACCGGTGGACCCCTGGCGACGGGAACTCGTGTGCTCGCGCTCGGTGCGGCGCACGACCAGTATGTCGGCATGCACCGGGCGCGACTGCCCGGCACCGCCGCCGGCGAGGGTCTCGTGCTCGAGAACCGGACGCTGCCCGGGACCCACAGCGGCGTGCTCGAGACCGAGGCGGTTCGCGAGGTCGTCTACCGCTTCCTGCAGGGGGGCGAGATCGACGAGACCCCCGCACGCCTCCACGAGGCGCAGGCCCGGTTCAACGGCACCGGCCTGCGCGTGATCGGCCACGGCGTCCAGGCGCACGACCTCTACCTCGGCGGCAAGGCGCTGCTGAAGCTCACCCGAACCCCGCCGACCGTGCCCGGCGGAAAGGGCGGTCCGTGGTTTCCGGACACGGCGCCGCGGCGGTGATGCCGGGCCGGTGGACGGCCACGCGGGCGAGCGGGTACTCTCATGGGCGTGCGGGTCCGCCTCGCGGTGGATCCGCCGTTTGCTGTTCCCAACCACTCATCCCACACGCTCGTTGACGGGCGACCCCGGTGCCCCAGGCTCGACCTGGGGTGGGTCGTGATCTTCACCGCCGCCGCGCCCACGCGCGAACGCCGGTCCCGGACGACGCGAGCGGAGGCCGAACCGAACCGAGAGGAATCACTCGTGGCCGTCGTCACCATGCGCCAGCTGCTCGAGGCCGGTGTCCACTTCGGACACCAGACCCGCCGCTGGAACCCCAAGATGCGTCGCTTCATCTACGGCGAGCGCAACGGCATCTACGTCATCGACCTGCGCCAGACCGTTGGCTACATCGAGCGTGCCTACACCTTCACGCGCGACCTCGTCGCCAAGGGTGGCACCGTGATGTTCGTGGGCACCAAGAAGCAGGCCCAGGAAACCATCGAGTGGCAGGCCAACCGCGTCGGCATGCCCTACGTCACGGAACGCTGGATGGGCGGCATGCTCACCAACTTCCAGACGATCAAGGGCCGCGTCGCGCGCCTGAAGGAACTCGAGGCCATGGAGTCCTCGGGCACCTTCGAACTGCTGCCCAAGAAGGAGGTCCTGCAGCTCAACCGTGAGCACGAGAAGCTGCAGACCAACCTCGGCGGCATCCGCGAGATGGGCAAGCTGCCCGACGCCGTCTGGGTCGTCGACACCGTCATCGAGGAGATCGCGGTCAAGGAAGCCAACCGGCTCAAGATCCCGGTCATCGGCATCCTCGACACCAACTGCGACCCCGACATGGTCCAGTACCCGATCCCGGGCAACGACGACGCGATCCGCAGCTCCGCGCTGCTGACCCGCATCATCGCCGACGCCTGCGCCGACGGTCTGCTGCTGCGGGCCTCCCGTTCGCCCGACGAGGAACTGCGCGTGCAGGCCATGCAGGCCGCCGCGTCCGCCGGCGGCGGGCTCGACGTCTCCGAGCCGAAGGCCGAGTGGGAGATCGAACTCGAGCGCCAGCAGGCCCAGGAACAGGCCACCAAGGCCGGCGGCGGCGCCGCCCCAGTCGAGGCTGCTCCGGTCGAGGCCGCTGCGGTCGAGGAAACGCCGGCCGAGGCGGCCCCCGCCGCCGATGCTGCGCCGGCCGAGGACGCGACCGAGGCCCCCGCGGCCGACGAGTCGACCGAGTCCTGATCTCGCCCGCTCCCTTGTTCCCCCAGCCACCAGGAGGACCCCCGTGGCCGTGACCGCTGCTGACGTCAAGAAGCTGCGTGAACTCACCAACGCGCCGATGATGGCCTGCAAGACGGCCCTCGACGACGCCGATGGCGACTTCGAGAAGGCCGCCGAACTGGTGCGCGAGCGCACCGGTGCGAAGATGGACGCCCGCGCCGCCGAGCGCACGGCGTCCGAGGGTTTCGTCCACGCCTACCTGCACACCCCGACCCCGGGCATGCCGCCCAAGGTCGGCGTGATGCTGCAGCTGTCGTGCGAGACCGACTTCGTGGCCAAGAACGAACAGTTCCAGAAGCTCGCCAAGGACCTCGCGCTCCACATCGCGGCCGCCAAGCCGATGGTGGTGCGCGAGGACCAGGTGGACCCCGCACTCCTCGAGAAGGAGAAGGAGTTCGCCCGCAAGGAGGCCCTCGAGCAGGGCAAGCCCGAGAACATCATCGACAAGATCGTCGAGGGCAAGGTCAAGAAGGTCTACGAGGACTGGGTCCTGCTCAACCAGCCGTTCGTCATGGACCCCGACAAGACCGTCGCCCAGAAGATCATCGACGTCCAGGGCATCCTCGGCGAGAAGATCGAGGTCGCCCGCTTCGTCCGCTACGAGGTCGGCAACTAGCCCTCGACGCAGCCAACGCATCCTCGACGCCCCCGGCTCCGGCCGGGGGCGTCGTCGTGTCACTCCCAGAAGTCGTCGGGGAGTTCGCCGCGGACGATCTGCACGCCGATCGGCACGCACGACAGCAACCCGAGGAGCGCACCGAGCTGCAGCGGCCAGATGGCGGTCGGCAGGACGGCCGCCCGCACCGCCGCCCCGACGATCGCGCCGAGGACGGCCATGGCGAGACCGAACTCCAGCGTCACCAGCAACTGCAGGGCTGGTCCGGCCCCTTCGTGGTCAGGCTCACGATCCCTGGGCGGCTTCGGTGGCGGCGGCATCAGCATGTCGGGCCTCCCACGCTCGCTCCATCCTGCCCACGGGAGAGGCACCGGGCAAGCGTCCACCCGGCCCGGTCCGCGACCGCGCGCGCGTCAGGGGGAGTCGGGCGCGCTCGCTAGGCTGCGGTCCCGGCCCGCCCAGCCGACCGGGAGCCCGTCGTGACCAATCGCACCCCCTTCCGCCGCGTGCTCCTGAAGTTGTCGGGTGAGGCCTTCTCCGACCCGGAGGTCAGGGGCGGCATCGACCCTTCGATCGTGCGCCAGGTCGCCCGCGAGATCGCCGAACTGCGATCGACCGACGGCACCGAGGTCGCCATCGTGGTCGGCGGCGGCAACATCTTCCGCGGCAACTCGCCCTCCGCGACCGGCATGGACCGCTCGTCGGCCGACCATATGGGCATGCTCGCCACGGTTATCAACGCCCTCGCGCTCCAGGACGCCCTCGAGAAGGAAGGCGTCGAGACCCGCGTGCAGACCGCGATCGCCATGCAGGAGATCGCCGAGCCCTACATCCGGCGCCGCGCGATGCGCCACCTCGAGAAGGGCCTGGTCGTGATCTTCGCGGCCGGCCTCGGGGCGCCGTACTTCACCACCGACACCACCGCCGCCCAGCGTGCGCTCGAGATCGACGCCGAGGCGATCCTGAAGGGCACCGGCGTCGACGGCGTCTACGACAGCGATCCCCGGACCAACCCGGACGCGAAGCGCTACGACGAGATCGACTTCCTGTCCGTGCTCAACCAGGGGCTCGGCGTTATGGATGCCACCGCGATCTCGCTGTGCATGGACAACGGACTACCGATCGTGGTGTTCGAACTGCTGCGCGAGGGCAACATCGGCCGCGTCGTGCGGGGCGAGCCGGTCGGCACCCTGGTCACCGCCGGCAGGCCCGTCGCCGTGTGACACGCCGGGCCGGCCGCGCCCGCCGCCTACGCTAGACCCCGGGCGCCCGCCCGGACTCGACATGAGGGGAAGACAGCCATGGATCTCGACGACGTCGTCCTCGACGCCGAACACCGTATGGACCAGGCGGTCGAGAAGGTCAGCCAGGACTTCGGTTCGATCCGGACGGGGCGCGCGAACCCGCAGCTGCTGAACCGCATCATGGTCGACTACTACGGCGCGCCGACCCCCCTGCAGCAGTTGGCCAACTTCGCGGTGCCCGAGCCACGCATCCTGCTGGTGAACCCGTTCGACAAGGGCTCGGTCAACCAGATCGAGAAGGCCATCCGCGAGTCCGACCTCGGCCTGAACCCCGCGACGGACGGCGGCACGATCCGCTGCGTGTTCCCCGAGCTCACCGAGGAGCGCCGCAGGGACTTCATCAAGCTGGCAAAGACGGCCGCCGAGGACGGCAAGATCGCCGTCCGCAACGTGCGGCGCAGCGCCCGCGACCAGATGCAGAAGCTCGAGGACGGCGGCGACGTCGGAGCGGACGAGCACGACCGCTACCAGAAGATGCTCGAGGACATGACGGCCAAGCACGTGGCGCAGATCGACAAGCTCCTCGAACAGAAGGAGAAGGACCTCCTCGAGGTCTGACGCCGTGTCCGACGCCGCCGACCCGACGCCAGACGACGGCCCGACCCCAGCCACGGGGCGGCGGATGGTCGGCGGGCGAAACCTCCCGATCGCCATCGCGGTCGGCGTTGTGCTCGCCGCGGTCTTCATCGGCTCGCTGCTCTGGCACCCGATCGCGTTCGCGGCGGTCGTCGCCGCCCTGACCTGCATCGCCTACGTCGAGTCCGGTCGGGTCCTTGCGACCGTCGGGCTGCAGCTCGAGGTCGCCGTCGCGATCCTGGCGACCCTGGTCATGCTGTTCGGGGCCTACGAGGCCCGCCATGCCGGCCAGGCCGTCGGCGTCGGTGTCCTGGTCATCGGCGGGATCCTGTCGCAGCTCAGCGACAGCCAGCGCACCGATGTCGTGCGCACGCTGGCCGTCACGATGTTGTTCGGGCTGTGGGTCGGGTTCCTGGCGTCGTTCGGCGTGCTGCTGGTCAGCCGGCCCAGCGGCGGCGTGCTCGCCGTGTTCGGCGTCGTCCTGGCCGCCGCGCTCACCGACGTCGGCGGCTACGCGTTCGGTGTCGCCTTCGGCCGGCACAAGGTGGCCCCGTCCGTCAGCCCGAACAAGAGCTGGGAAGGTCTCGTCGGTGGGCTGCTGCTCGCCGTCGTCGTCCTCGCGTTGCTCCTGCCGCAGTTCGGCGACACCTTCACGTGGCGCACCGCCGCCGCCCTGGCGCTCGCCTGCGGCGTCGCCTCGTTCATCGGCGACCTCACCGAGTCGATGTTCAAGCGCGACCTCGGGGTCAAGGACCTCGGCGACGTCCTGCCCGGCCACGGCGGCGTCCTCGACCGTGTCGACGGCATCCTGCTCGCGCTGCCGGTCGGCTACTTCGTCGTCGAACTGCTGGCCTAGCGACCGGCGCCGTGGTCGCCGCCCTGTCGTACCCTTGCCGGTCGTCGCCCAGCAGCCATGTCCTGCGTCCACGTCCTCCGAGGTTCCCGTGTCCCAGACCGCTCCCGCCATCGACCCGTACGCGCTGACGCGCGACGAGTTGGCGGCGCTGATGGTCGACCTCGGTGAACCGGCCTATCGCGCCGAGCAGTTGCACGCCTGGCTGGTCCGCGGCGTCGACGACCCCACGCAGATGACCAACCTGCCGACGGTTCTGCGCGAGCGGCTGGCCGGGCGGTTCGCCGACAGCCGGCCGGAGTTGATCGCGCACACGGTCGCCGACGACGGCCACACCCACAAGCTGCTGCTGCGCTATCCGGACGGCGAGGCGATCGAGACCGTCCTGATGCTGTACCCGAAGCGGGCGACGGTGTGCATCTCGACCCAGGCCGGCTGCGCGATGGGCTGTCCGTTCTGCGCGACCGGGCAGGCCGGCTTCCGGCGGCAACTGACGGCGGGCGAGGTGATCCGTCAGGTCGTCGTGGCCGACGCCGCGCTGCGTAGCGGCGCGATCAACGGTGAACAGATGCCCAGTGGTGCCCCCGATCACGTGACCAACGTGGTGTTCATGGGGATGGGCGAGCCGCTGGCGAACCTGCCCGCCACGGTTGCCACCGTCCAGTGGTTGCACGACCCCGAGGGCTTCAATCTCTCGGCCCGCAGCATCACGGTCTCGACCGTCGGCCTGGTGCCCGGGATCCGCCGGCTGGCCGAGCTCGGGCTCCCGCTGACGCTCGCGGTCAGCCTGCACGCCGCGACCGACGACCTGCGCGACGAACTCGTCCCGGTCAACCGCAGCCACCCTCTGGCCGAGGTCGAGGCGGTCGTGCGCGAGTACCGCGAGCGCACCAATCGGCGCGTCAGCATCGAGTGGTGCCTGATCGGCGACGTCAACGACGCCGACGAACAGGCCGACCGGCTCGCCGCCATCGCCAGGCGGCTGCGCGCCCACGTCAACGTGATCCCGATGAACCCGACCCCGGGCGTGCGCTGGAAGGAACCCTCGAAGCGGCGGACCCGCGCCTTCGTCGACCGCGTCGCCCGCGGCGGGGTCGAGATCACCCTGCGTGACACGCGGGGTCGCGACGCCGACGCCGCCTGCGGCCAGTTGCTCGCCAGCTACACCCTCGGCGCCGGGACCCGGCTGCCGGCCTCGGTCGGTGCGGCCGAACGGGTCGACCTGCTGCAACTCGACCCGACCGCCGGAGGTCGGCGGAGCGGCGGCGGAGGTGCTGTTGTCGGGGTTCCAGGCACCGAAGCCGATCCCGGAGATCGAAAATGACGCGGCGTCGTGTCGTGCTGCTCGGTGCCACCGGTTCGATCGGCACCCAGGCCCTCGAAGTCGTCCGCGCCCACCCCGACCGCTTCGAGGTGGTCGGTCTCGCCGCCGGGCGTGATCACGTGGCCGTGATCGGGCAGGCACGGGAGTTCGGCGTGACCACCCTCGCCATGGGGGACGCCACGGCCGCGGCCGCCGTGCGCGAGGCCGCGCCCGACCTCGACGTGCTCGATGGCCCCGCGGGCGTCGAGGAGTTGGCCCGCATGGACGCCGACCTGGTGCTCAACGGCATCACCGGCGCCGTGGGTCTCGCGCCCACGCTGGCGGCGTTGCAGCGTGGGACGCCCGTCGCCCTGGCCAACAAGGAGAGCCTGATCGTCGGGGGCGACCTGGTCGTCGCCGCGGCCGAGGCAGCGGGCGGGCGCGAGTCCCATCTCATCCCGGTCGACTCCGAGCACTCGGCCCTGGCCCAGTGCCTGCGCGGCGGCCGCCGCGACGAGGTCGGCCGCCTGGTGTTGACGGCCAGCGGCGGGCCGTTCCGGGGCCGGACGGCCGCCGACCTGCGTGAGGTCACCGTCGACGATGCGCTCGCGCACCCGACCTGGACGATGGGCCCGGTCGTCACCTGCAACTCCGCGACGCTGATGAACAAGGGCTTGGAGCTGATCGAGGCCCACGAGTTGTTCGACATCCCGTGGGACGACCTCGACGTGGTCGTGCA
Source organism: Egicoccus sp. (assembly GCA_035462025.1). Classification (GTDB taxonomy): domain Bacteria; phylum Actinomycetota; class Nitriliruptoria; order Nitriliruptorales; family Nitriliruptoraceae; genus Egicoccus. The sequence continues at coordinate 17,364 of DATHUR010000125.1, forward strand.
CCCGCAGTCGGTGGTCCACTCGATGGTCGAGTTCGTCGACGGCTCGACGCTGGCGCAGCTGTCGCCACCCGACATGCGCCTGCCGATCCAGCTCGCCATGGCCTGGCCGGACCGTCTGCCGCACGCGTTCGTCGCGTGCGACTGGACCACGATGTCGCAGCTCACGTTCGAGCCGGTCGACCGCACCACCTTCCGCGCGCTCGACCTGGCCGAGTTCGCCGGCCGCCGGCGCGGTACCTGGCCGGCCGTGCTCAACGCCGCCAACGAGGTGGCCGTCGAGCAGTTCTTCGCCGGACGGATCGGCTTCCTCGACATCGCCGAGGTGGTCGAGCGCACCCTGATGGCCTGGGACGGCGAAGCTGCAGGCAACCCGCGCGACCTGTCGGACGTCCTAGCTGCCGACGCCTGGGCGCGCCGACATGCCACCGCTGCCCTCACGACCGGAGAGTTCGCATGACCGGTGCCACCGCGATCGTGGTGTTCGTCGTCGCCGTCATCGAGTCGATCATGATCCACGAACTCGGCCACTTCCTGACCGCACGCTGGTTCGGCATGCGGGCCGACCGCTACTTCCTCGGCTTCGGCCCGACCCTGTGGTCGACCCGCCGTGGTGAGACCGAGTACGGCGTCAAGGCGTTCCCGCTCGGTGGGTTCGTGACGATCAAGGGCATGTCGCCGCTCGACGAGCGGCTGCGCCCGGTCGGCGAGCAGGTCTTCGACGCCTACGCCGTCGACCGCGACCTCGTTGGCGGCGTTGAGCACCGCCGGCCAGGTCCCGCGCCGGCGACCGGCGAACTCGGCGAGGTCGAGCGCACGGAACGTGGTGCGGTCGACCGGTTCGAACGTCAACTGCGCCATCTGCGTCCAGTCGCACGCGACGAACGCGTGCGGCAGACGGTCGGGCCAGGCCATGGCGAGTTGGATCGGCAGGCGCATGTCGGGCGGGG
>DATHUR010000126.1:0-10042 GCA_035462025.1 Egicoccus sp.
AGCACCTCCCCGGTGCCCTTGCCGAACCGGGCGGTGAACACCTTGCCGTTGTCAGTCAACACCTGCTCAGGCACCCCATGGGTGCGCATCGCCTCGGCGAACGCCCGACACACCGGCCGTGCCGTCGGGCGCACCAGCACCCTCGCCGACACGCAGAACCGCGAGTGGTCGTCCAGCCCGGTCAGCACCTGCAGCCGGGTCCCGTCAGCCAGCACCACCCCGCCCGTGATATCCAGCTGCCACAACTCCATCGCCCGTGACCGCTCCCAACGCTTGTAGTCCGACCTCTTGCGCTTCCGGGCCTTCGGGTCGATCAGCCCATGGCGCACCAGCGCCCGATAGATCGACGAGCGTCCCGGCACCGGCTCGACACCCTGCTGGGCCAGCTGATGGCCGATCGTGCGCGGCCCCCACCCCGGATGCGCCCGCCGCATCGCCACAATCACTGCCTCGACCTGCGGCGGCATCTGATGCGGACACGACCGCGGCGTCGAGCTCTGGTCCACCAGCCCCGCCAACCCCGACACCGCATACCGGCGCAACCACCGATGCAACGTCTGGCGCGTGACCCCATACCGGCCGGCCACCTCGGTCACCGGCGCCCCATCGACCAGGACCTCCAGCACCGCAGCATGGCGCTGCTCGACCACGCCCAACACCACCAGCACGACGGCCTCCTCGACGTCGACGACATCGAGCAAGCCGAGCCGAACCGCCCCCAGGTGTCACACAGCTACCGGAGCCACCGTCGCACAGCACCCGGAGCCGCGTCCGTGACCTGTCACCCAGGAACCGGAGCCAACATGTCCACTATGTCCCGGGACAGCACAGCATGTCGCCCGTGCGAGTGGTCGCTCGCTCGAAAACCTGCCGGAGTCTCGGCGGCCATTCGGCGGCCATAGAAATGGATAACGGCCCCGAAGGGCCGTTTCCTGGTAGCGGGGGCAGGATTTGAACCTGCGACCTCCGGGTTATGAGCCCGGCGAGCTGACCGAACTGCTCCACCCCGCGGCGATGGGCACAACGTACCGGGGGTCCCCCGAGGGCGCCAATCGAGGGCGGCCGGACCTGCGTCGCACCGACGCAGGCGCTCGCGTCAGTGCACGGCACCGCTGCCGCCGGCACCCGTCTTGACGTAGGCGGGCTTCAAGTGCACCGGCTCGGGGCGCTCCTTGCCCTTCCGGCGTTCCCGGGCGGCGCGGGCCCGCAGGTTGAGGAACTCGACGAAGATCGAGAACGCGATCGGCCCGTAGACGTAGCCCTTGGCGATGTGCTGATCGAAGCCCTCGGCGATCAGGCTCACCGCGATCAGGACCAGGAACGACAGCGCCAGCATCTTGACCGTCGGGTGGCGGCTGACGAAGTCGGCGATCGAGTTGATCGAGGCCACCATCACCACCATCGCCACGATCACGGCCGCGTACATGACCGCGAGTTCGTCGACCATCCCGACCGCGGTGATGACCGAGTCCAGCGAGAACACCACGTCGAGCAGGATGATCTGCATCAGCACGGCCCCCATGGTGGCCGCACCCTTGCTGCCGTGATGGGCGTCCTCGCCCTCGAGCCGTTCGTGGATCTCGAGCGTCGCCTTGACCAGCAGGAACAACCCGCCGAGCAGCAGGATCAGGTCACGCCCCGAGATCTCCTGGCCGACCACCTCGAACAGCGGGTCGGTCAGCTCGATGATCACCGACAGGAACGCCAGCAGGACCAGCCGGCTCCCCAGCGCCAGCCCGAGCCCGATCATCCGCGTCCGCTTGCGCTGCGACTCGGGCAGCTTGTCGGCCAGGATCGAGATGAACACCACGTTGTCGATCCCGAGGATGATCTCGAGGGTCAGCAGCGTGCCGAACGCGATCCAGGTCTCGGGGCTGGTGAGCAGGTCCATCGGAAGGCGCCAGTCGTCGGCCGGTGAGGTGACGGCGGATGCTACGCCGCCACCTCGACCGCCCGGCGTCAGCCGTTACCGTCGCCCGTCCCGTCGTCGGTGCCGGCGTCGTCCCCGGTACCGGTCCCGTCCTCGGCCTCGTCCGCCCCGCCGCCCGACTGCTGGGCGTCCTCGAGCAGTTCGGCGTCGGTGGGTTCGTCGGAGAACAGCTCCTCGACGCTGATGCCCTGCGCCTCGGCCGCCTGCTCGAGCAGCGACCGGACCCGGTCGACCTCGCGCTGGTATGCGGCGAGGTCGCCGTCCTGCAACGCCTGCTGGGCCCGGTTGAACGCCTCGAGGGCGTCGCGCAGCAGCGATTCGGACACCGCGACCTCGTCGTCGTCGGGTTCCTCGCCGGCCTCGCCCTCGCCGCCGGTGTCGACGTCGGGGTCGGTCGCCTCGTCCTCGATGATCACGTCCGGCACGTCGACGCCGAGCAGGTCGGCCAGCGCCTCGGCGAACGTGGGCGCGAACGCGGTCCGCTCGCCGAGGACGAGCGCGACCTGCGCGAGTTCGGGGATCTCGGCGTTGTCGGAGCGCAGGAAGATCGGTTCGACGTACAGCAGCGAGTCGGCGATCGGCAGCACCTGCAGGTTGCCGCGGATCACGCTGGTGCCCTCGCGGTCGCGCAGCGTGATGTAGGCCGAGATGTCCTCGTCCTGCTCGATACGCGCCTGCGCCTGCGGTGGCCCCAGCACGAGCTGGTCGGACGGGAAGCGGACCGCGAACAACTCGTTGAGGTGCTCGCCGTCACTACGTCCCGCCAGCCAGGCCACCATGTTGTCGCGCTCGCGGGCGAGGTAGGGCTGGATGAGGACGAACTCCTCCTCCTCCGCACCGGGCAGACGCATCAGCAGGTAGTAGGGGAACAGCGGCGTGTCGGCGGCCTGCAGGTTGTTGGGGTCGGCCCCGCGGTTGACCGCCGCGGGCGCGTCCGGCGGGATGTCCCACTCGTCGGCGCGGTTGTAGAAGCCCTCGGCCGTCGGGATGTGGTAGCGGGTGTAGAGGTTCGCCTGCAGCCAGAACAGGTCCTGCGGGTATCGGAAGTGGGCGGCCAGGGCATCGGACGCCTCGGTCGCCGGCGAGATCAGACCGGGGAACGCCTGCTCCCACGCGTCGAGGACCGGATCGCCGTCCTGGACCCGGTAGAAGGTCACGTCGCCGTCGTAGGCGTCGACCACCACCTTGACACTGTTGCGCACGTAGTTGACCGGGATCTGGCGGTCACCGGTCTGCAGGATGCCCTGCTCGGCGTACGGGTAGTGGTTCGAGGTCGTGTACGCGTCCACGATCCACTTGATCCGGCCGTCGGCGACGATCGGGTAGGGCTGCGAGTCGAGCTCGAGGAACGGCGCCACCGACCGGACGCGCTCGCGCACCTGCCGGTTGAAGATGATGCGCGAGTCGTCGTCGAGCAGGCTGGTCAGCACCAGGTTGTAGTCGCCGAACCGCAGCGCGAACGCGAGTCGCCGCGCCAGGCTGTTGATCTCGACGCCACCCTGCCCGTCGTAGACGGTCGTGACCTGTTCCTGGGTCTCGGGGTCTTCGAAGTCGAGTTCGTCGGCCTCGGTGCGCACCAGCGAGTAGGCCGGGGTCGGCGAGCTGCCGAAGTAGATCGCGGCCTCCTCGCCCGGGACGACCTCGTCGTCGCCGCGCGGCGGGATGTTGGCCGCGAGGAAGACCGGCTGGCCCTGCTCGTTGGCGGTGTTGACCTGCGAGGCGACCAGGCCGAAACCGTGCGTGTAGGTGATGTGGCGGTTCTGCCAGGTGTCGGACGACTCGGGCAGGTCCGACAGCTCGCGGGTGCCCAGCATCACCTGGCGCAGGTCGCCGTCGATCTCGTAGCGGTCGATGGCGACGTCGCGGAACTCGTAGTAGGGCCGCAGCGCCTGCAGTTCCTGGTAGGTGGTCTGCAGCACGCCGGGGTCCCACAGCCGGATGTTGCGCAGCGTCACCTGGTTGTCGTCGACCTCCTGCTGGTTGAGGTCGTTGGCGATGGTGAACGTGTCGAGCGACACCTCGTCGAGCCCGAACGCGTCACGGGTGGCCGCCAGGTTGCGGTCGATGTACTCGCGCTCGCGGTTGAGTTCCTGCGGGTCGACGCGCAGGCGCTGGATGGCGGCGGGGTAGGCGCCCTGCAGGATGATCGAGGCGACCAGCAGCAGCCCGACGGCCGCGCCGGGCAGCAGGAACCCGCGCTGACGGGTCGCGTACAGCACCAGCAGGATCGCGATCACCGTCACGCCGAGCAGCAGGTACAGGGCCGGCAGTTCGGCGTTCACGTCGGTGTAGGACGCGCCGGTGACGGTGCCGCGCGGCGAGTACAGCAGCTGGTAGCGGTCGAGCCAGTAGCCCCAGCCGCGGACGGCGAGGATCACCGCGAGGATCACGAACAGGTGCACGCGCACCGCCGGGAGCAGCTTCTCGCCCTCGGCCTCGGGCCGGATGCCGCCCAGCAGGTAGTGCGCCCCGACGGTCAGCATCGCGGTCAGGATCAGCGAGGTGAACAGCCACGTCTGGATGAAGGACAGGAACGGCAGGTCGAACAGGTAGAAGCCGAGGTCGATGCCGAACTGCGGGTCGGTCGTGCCGACGGTGCCGCCGTTCATCCACAGCAGGAAGCTCTCCCACTGGGCGCTGACGGCCGCACCCGAGGTGAACCCGAAGATGGCCGCGATGCCCGCGATCAGCCACGGCAGGTACGGGTCGGCCAGTTCGCGGTAGCGCTGGATCTGGGCCTGCTGCGGCGTGGACGGGATGTAGAACGGGCGCAGCCGGCGGGCCAGCATCAGGTTGGCGGCGATCAACGCCGCCAACAGCAGCCCGAACCCGATGCCCAGCCCGAACCGGGTGAACAGGATGGTCGTGAAGATCTCGCGGTAGCCGCGCGCGCCGAACCACCACAGGTCGGTGACCAGCACCGCGATGCGGTTGGCGCTGAACAGCACGAACAGGACCCCGAGGACCACGAGGGTCCCGAGTCGACGCCGTACGAGATCGCCCACGACCGGCCTTTTCATCGATGCCTGGAAAGTGGCTCGCGCCCCGGAGGTTCGGTGCGGCGACGACCGCGGATTCGCCCGATTGCGGTCGACGACCGAGGCTAGCCAGCCCCCAACGGCCACGAAAGTCGGGTGATGGTGCCCGGGTCAGGCCCGGCTGGTCAGCCCTGGGCGGCCGGGGACGTGCCGGCGTGCAGCGCGAGCGCCCCGAGCGGCTCCCGCCCCTCCCCCAACGCGGCGAGGGCGGCCAGCGCCTCGTCGAGTGTGCCGACGGGCACGAGCGTGACGTCGCGGCTGACCGGCGTGCCCTGGGCCTCATCGACGTTGCCGCGTGGCACCAGGAAGACCGTGGCGGCCCGGCCGCCGTCCTGGCGTTCGGTGGCGCCGAGGATCTTCTGCCGGATGCCGCCGATGGCGCCGACCACGCCGTCGCGGTCCAGCGTGCCGGTGCCGGCGACGACCGCGCCGCCGGTGAGGTCGTCGGCGCCGAGCACCTCGACGATCGACAGCGCGAACATCAGCCCGGCCGACGGCCCGCCGATGACACCGGCGTCGATCTCGATGTCGACGGGCAGGGCCAGGTCGGTCGACAACAGCACGCCCACGTAGGGCCGGCTGCGGTCGTCCGCGGCGGCGCCGAGCACCACCTCGACCTGCTGTTCGTCGTCGCCGCGGCGCACCGACAGCGACAACGTCTCGCCGGGTCGCCGGGCCTGGACCGCGTCGACCACGCCGCGGTTGTCGGTCACCGGCCGGCCGTCGACGGCGGTGATGACGTCACCGACCTCGAGTTCGTCGGTGACCGCGTCCTCGACGATCGCGGTGACCAGTGCGCCGTCGCCGGTCACGTCGAAGCCGAGTTCGTCGAGGGCCGCGAGCGTCGCGGTCAACTGGCTGTCGGCCATCAGGGCAGCGTTGTACGCAGCCACCTCGTCGCGGTCGCTGTCGGCCGGGAACAACTGTTCGCGCGGGACCGCCTCGACGGCGTCGGACACGCTCGCGGACAGCCACGCGCGCAGGTCGAGGTCCTCGTCGACCGCGACCGTGGTCAGCAGCAGTTCACCGGTCGCCGCGTACGCGCGGGCGCCCTCGACGTCGAGCAGGCCGAGCACGTCCTCGGCGGGTCCGGGCCGCAGGGCGACGTAGCACGCCGGCTGGGTCTCGAGCACGTCGCAGGGAACGAGGCCACGCGACACCACGGCGCCGACGGCAAACGCCGTCAGCGCCACCATCACGACCGCGAGAACGAGCCAACGGCGCACGCGTCCTCCACACTCGCCCCGACGGAGCGAGGGTACCGGGCGGGTGGGACACGGGGCCCGCCGCGCGGGTCAGGTCTGGCGCCGGGCGACCGCGGACCAGGTCGCGAGCGTGATCCCCAGGCACACGGCCGCGACGAGGTGGACGAGACCGGGCATGCCGCGAGGACGTCGGGGTTGGTCGACCGGCACGGCGACCGCCTGCGGCTCGGCCTCGGCCGGTGGCGAGGGGGTCGGCTGGGGGCTCGGATCGGGCACGTCGGCCGGCGGCACGGTCTCGGTGGGCGAGGGCATGGGCGCGGCCGGGGTCGACAACTCCTCGGGGATGGTCGAGTGCGCCACCGCGAGGTCGGTGGCCAGCGCCGCGGCCACGTCGATGCGGCCGTGGCCGTGCTCGGCGTCGGGTCCGGCTGGGCCGAGGTCGACCGCGCTGGCGCGCAGGCGGGCGACGGCCTCCTCGGGCGAGTGGCCGGCGGCGAGCAGCAGTGCGATCGCCCCGCTGACGTGGGGCGCGGCGAACGAGGTCCCCTCGGCCATGCCGTAGGTGTGCGTGTCCGGTTCGCACCGTTCGGCCGAACCGGCCCGGCACCAGGTACTCACGATGTCGACACCGGGCGCGAGCACCGCGTCCTCGCGCACCCCGGCCGAGAAGTCCGCCCGCTTGTCGTCGCGGTCCACGGCGCCAACGAGCAGGACCGGCGAGTCCAGCGGGTACTCGGTGGGCGTGCCGCCGGAGTTGCCGGCCGCGGCGACCACGATGACGCCACGTTCCCAGGCGTAGCGGACCGCGTCGGTCGGCGCGCCCGGCGCGGTGGTGCCGTCCCCGGCGGCCTTGACGCTCTCGAGGGACAGGTTGACCACGTCGGCGCCCTGGTCGACCGCCCAGCGGATCGCGGTGTCGACGTCGGCGCCCTCGCCGGACCCGACCTCGTCGAGGACCCGGATCGGCAGCAGTCGCGCCATCGGTGCGACCCCGACGACGCCGGCCCCGTTGTCGGCGGTTGCGGCGATCACGCCGGCCACCAGCGTGCCGTGACCGTGTTCGTCCTGCGGCGCGCCGTCGGCGACCAGGTCGAGCCCGACGACCTCGCCGGCCGGGTCGCGCAGGAACCGCTCGCGCAGGTCGGGGTGGCCGAGGTCGACGCCGGTGTCCACGACCGCGACGATGACGTCGTCCCCGCGGGAGCCGGCGGTCTGCCACGCGCGGTCGACACCGATGCGCTCGAGCGCCCACTGCTGGTCGCGGTAGGGGTCATCGGCCGCGAGCGCCGCCGCGGGCACCAGCAGCCCCAGCAGCAACGCGCCGAGTAGGACGACGGCCCACCGGCGCTGCCGCCCTGTCGTCGGTCCCTGCCCCGGCACCCCGCTCGCCTTTCCCGCCGCCCGCCGCGGCGCTGTCGGACCCAACGAACCACCACGACACGGGCTATGCGTACACCTCACGGGAGGCGGAGGTGGCGAGCGGTCGCGCGCTCAGCGCGCCGCGCGACGCTGGCGTTGCTGGCGGCGGCGGACCTCACGGGTCGCGGTGACGGCCAGCACGCCGATCGCGGCCAGCGACGCGGAGCGCACCGTGCGCCGCTCGGCCCGCAGTCCGACCAGCGAGACGTAGCGGCCGTGTTCGCGCACCATCTCGGCCAGGGCGTCGCGGTTGCTGTGCCGCGGCTGCCACCCGGTCGCGAGCAGCTTGGCCGGGCTGGCCACCCACGGGTGCATGAAGTGCGACACCAGCCCGGGCGGCTGCTCGCCGATGCCGAGCTTCCACAGCCGCTCGGCCACCGAGAACGCGACCTCCTCGGGGACCGCGACGGTGCGGCGCCCGACGATCGCGGTCACCTCGTCCATCGACAGCCAACCCTCGGCCGTGACGTTGTAGACCCCGTCGAGGTCGTGATCGAGCACGTGGACCAGCGCACTGACGATGTCGTCGAGGTGGACGAACTGCAACGGCGGCTTGTGGCCACGCACCAGCGTCACGCGCGGCGACTCGAACACGCGGGTCACGAAGTTCTGCACGCCGGGCCCCAGCACCACCGCGGGGCGCAGCACCGTGACGCGGACGTCGGGATGCTCGGCCTGCCAGCCGACCAGCCAGTGCTCGATCTCGGCCTTGTGCTGGGAGTAGTTGAACTCGGGCGTCGCGCGGATCGGGCTGTCCTCGGTCAGCGGCACGTCGTTGTCGGCGTGCGCGCCGTACGCGGCCACCGACGAGACGTACACGACCCGCCCGACCCCCGCCGACGCGGCGGCCTCGAACACGCGCTTGGTGCCCTCGACGTTGATCTCGTGCATCGTCGGCTCGTCGTGCATGGGATCGAGCCGGAACGCGAGGTGGACGACGACGTCGACGCCGGTGAACACCGTCGCGAGATCGCGGTCGCGGACGTCGGCCTGCCGGAACACCAGCTTGCTGGCGTTGAGGCGCCGCGGCGCGACCACGTCCACGCCGACCACCTTCTCGACACCGCCGTGGTCGTCGAGCGCATCGGCCAGCCCTCGACCGATGAAGCCGCCTACCCCCGTGATCGCGACGGTGGTCACCGTCTCCTCCTCAGCCGCACGACGCGTACGGTAGCGATACGAAGTGACGACGAGCAGTGAGGTTTTCCGGTGGCCGACGATCCGCTCCGTCCCGGCGACGAAGATCCGGACGACCCGTTCGGCGAGTCCCTGCCGCCCGAGCTGCGCGCGATGTTCGAACAGATCGGTGGCAGCGAAGGGCTGGCGGCCATGGGCGCCCAGCTCTCGCAGCTGTTCGCCGGCGGCCTCGGCCAGTCCGGCCCGGTCGACTGGAACCTCGCCAGCCGCGTCGCGCTGCAGGTGGCCGCCGACGGCGACCGCGGTCCCACCCCCGAGGAGGAGACCCGGGCGCGACAGGCGCTGGAGCTGGCCGAGCACTGGCTCGACGACAGCCCGCTGCCCGCCCCGCCCGACGCCGGCCGCCTACTGGTCGCCTCACGGCAGACCTGGGTCAACGCCGCGCTGACCGCGCTGCGGCCCCTGGTCGAGCCGGTCGCCCGCGCCTCGACCGACGCGATGGTCTCGCTGGCCCAGGAACAGCTCGGCGAACTCGGCGAGGCCGGTCCCGGCGCCATGCCGGGCCTGGAGGGCCTGCCGGCCGGGTTCGGCGACTTCATCGCCAACCTCGGCGGCATGGACGTGGGCGGCATGCTGCGCCCCGCCGGCGCCGCGCTGATGGGCCTGCAGGCCGGCCAGGTCGTCGGCCAGCTCGCCCGCCAGCTGCTCGGCCAGTACGACCTCGGCATCCCGACCGCGCCGCGCTCCGAGGCGTACGCGATCGCCGTCAACGTGCACGACGAGTTCGACGGCTGGGACCTCGACCCGATGGAGGTCGCGGTCGTGCTCGCGTTGACCGAGGCCGCCCACCGGCGGCTGTTCCACGCCGTCCCCTGGCTCGAGGCGCACATCCAGTCGCTGGTCGCCCGGTTCGCCAGCGGCACCAGCATCGACGCCGAACACATGCGCCAGCTGTCCGAGGAACTGCTCGCCGGCGTCGACCCCGACGACCCCGACTCGCTCCGCGAGGCGATGGAACGGGCCTCGGGGCTGCGCATGGAACCCACCGCCGACCAGCGACGCATCCTCGAACGGCTCCAGGCCGTCGTCTGCCTGGTCGGCGCCTGGGCCCGCCACGAGGCCGCGCGCGTCGCCGGTGACCGCCTCCCCGGCCGCGACCGCGTCGAGGAGGTACTGCGCCGCCGCCGGGCGACGCGCGGCGACGGCGAGGAACTGCTCGCCGGGCTGCTCGGCCTCGACCTCAAGCCCGACGACGAGACCGTCGGTGACGCGTTCGTCCGCACCGTCGAGGACGCCCTGGGACCCGCTGGCCT
>DATHUR010000127.1:0-71071 GCA_035462025.1 Egicoccus sp.
CCGCCGCCGCACCCGACGAAGGCGCCGACGACGACGGTGCCGCCGTCGAGCAGCCGACGCGCGTGGACGCCGGCGCCGGTGGTGCCGCCGCCGACGCGACGGCCACCTCGATCGCGGTCGGGTTCGGCGCCCTGCTGGTCGTCGGCCTGCTGGCCGTTCGCCGGCGAACGGCCACGTCGTAGCCAGCCGCCGCTCCGAGAGGTGAGCGCCGTGCGGCGCCCGCGACCCCGCAAGCCGCCGCCCCGGCTTGCGGTGGTCGCGGGCGTGGCGCTGCTGCTGGTCTCGTGCACGCCCGCCGCGGTCGAGGACGCCCCGACCCGCTCGGTTGGCGCCGTGTTCGGCGACGCGGACGCCACGGCAGCGACGACGACGAACGGTGTCGCGTCGCCTCCCGCCATCGTGCGCCCGGCGGCAGCACCGCGTCCCGTCGCGCTGGCGATCCCCGGCATCGGCGTCGAGGTCGCGCTCGTCGCCGTCGGACTGAACGACGACGGTTCGATGGAGACACCCGACTTCGGCTTCGCCGGCTGGTACGACAAGGGCCCCCGTCCGGGCGCGGCCGGCCCCGCGGTGATCGTCGCGCACTACGATTCGACCGCCGGGCCGGACGTCTTCTACGACCTCGGCGCCCTCGCGGCGGGCGAGCGCATCCTCGTCCACCGCGACGACGGCTCGACGGCGACGTTCGTGGTCGAGGACGTCGCGCAGCACCCGAAGTCGGCCCTGCCGGGCGAGCGCATCTGGGCACGATCCGACCGCCCCCGCCTGACGCTCATCACCTGCGGCGGCGTGTTCGACCGCACCACCGGCCACTACCGCGACAACCTGATCGTGTACGCCGCGGCCGAGTGACGGTCGAACTCCCGCCGGCGGGTCGTCATCGGGCCGCGGGATCCACCGCCGGGGCGCATCGTGTGGCAGAGTCGGTGGTATGGCCACGCTGCAGGACACCGCCCCCGCCTTCGTCGACGTCGCCCACCGGATCGTGTGGGCCACGGTCGCGACCGTGGACCGGTCGAACCGCCCGCGTTCCCGCATCCTCCACCCGATCTGGGAGTGGGACGGTCACACGCTGTCCGGCTGGGTCGCCACGGCACCGACACCGGTCAAGCGCGCCCACCTCGACCACAGCCCCTACGTGTCGGTCAACTACTGGGACCCCCACCAGGACGTCGCGACCGCCGAGTGCGCGGCGAGCTGGCATCTCGACGACGCCACCTGCGAACGCGTGTGGGAGCTGTTCGTCACGGGGCCCGAACCCGTGGGGTACGACCCCTCGATCGTCCCCGCCTGGACGTCACCGCGGGCCGACGCGTTCGCCGTGCTGCGGCTCGAGCCATGGCGCCTGCGGGTGTTCCCGGCCGCCGCCGGTACGGGTGCGGCGGAGGTGCTGGTCTGGGGGTCCGGGGCCGCCTGATCGCCAGGCGGTCAGGACGGCCGGGCCGTGCCGTCCGGGGGCGGGCGGCGACGCCGCACGCGCCGGGCCTGGCGTGCGGCGTCCATGAGTACGGCCTCGATCTGGGCGTTCACCGAGCGGAACTCGTCGGCGGCCCACGCCTCGTAGATCTCGTAGAGCTGCGGCGAGATCCGCAGCGGGAACTGCTTGCGCTCACGAGCCATGTTCGCGTCCCCCGCCCACCCGCATCAGCGCGACAACGTGCCGACGTTGACCACGGGGTTGGTCGGCTGGTCGCTGGCGATCACGGTCATCAGGTTCGCGGCGAAGGTCGCCTTGCGGTCGTTGTCCAGCGGGATGGCATCGGCGTCGGTGCTGCCGGCCTCGAGTTGGGCCACCGCTTCGCGGACCATCAGCACGGCGCCCTCGACGATCTTTGCCCGGGCCGCGACGATGGCGGACGCCTGCTGGCGGCGCAGCATCGCCTCGGCGATCTCGGGGGCGTACGACAGGTCGGTGATGCGCGCCTCGAGGACGGTCACCCCCGCGTCGTCGGCGCGCTCCTGCAACTCGACGAGCAGGTCGCGGTTGACCTCGATCGGGTCGCCGATCAGGGTCGTGACGTGTGTCTCGTCCCAGGCGTCGTAGGGGTAGGAGCGGGCGAGTTGGCGCACGGCCGACTCGGACTGGATGTGGACGTAGTCGATGTAGTCGTCGACCCCGAACACCGCCTTGGCCGTGTCGGTGACCTGCCACACCACGACCGAGGCGATCAGGATCGGGTTGCCGTTGGCGTCGTTGACCTTCGAGGTCTCGGTGGTGAAGTTGCGGACCCGCAGGCTGATCTTCTGCTTGATGTAGAGCGGGTTCGCCCAGCGCAGACCGGGCGTGCGGTCGCTGCCGCGGTAGTCGCCGAACAGCGTCAGCACGACCGACTGGTTGGGCTGGATCGTGTACAGCCCGACGGCGACGAACACCGTGGCGAGCAGTACCAGGACGCTGACGATCAGCCCGGTCACCCCGATCGCCGTGCTCCCCCCGGTGCCGAGCGTGCGGGCCGAGAGCACGATGCCGGCGATGGTGGCGAGCGTGACGACGATCACGGCGATGGCCACGGGGAGACCGGACCGGGTCCGGGCGGAGTACTCGTTCAGCTTCTCGTTCACGTTCTCGCTCATGGCAGGTTCCTTCGCGGAGCTGCGTACCACTCTGACGTCAAAGTGATATCACATTGATACGACTGTACGCCGCCTGACCGGCTGCGTCCAGCCCAGATCGACCGCGTTCAGACCAGTGAGCGGTAGAGCGTGGCGGTCCGCTCCGCGATGGCCGTCCAGCTGAACGACGCTTCGACCCTTGCGCGGCCGGCCCGGCCCATCGCCGCGGCCGTCTCGGGGTCGTCGAGGCAGGCGGTGACCCGCGCGGCCAACTCATCCGCGAAGGCGGCCGGTTCGGCGGGGCTGCCCAGGTCGTCGCTGCCCGGCTCGAAGTCGACGAGCCAGCCGGTCTCGCCCGGCACGACGATCTCGGGGATCCCGCCGACCGCGCTGGCCACCACGGGCAGCTCGCAGGCCATGGCCTCGAGGTTGACGATCCCGAACGGTTCATAGATCGACGGGCACACGAACACGGCCGCGTGGCTGAGCACCTCGAGTAGCTGCGCCCGCGGCAGCATCTGCTCGATCCAGACCACGTCCACCGGCCCCGCCGCCAGCTCGGCCACCCGCGCCCGGAACTCCTCGGCGATCTGTGGCGTGTCGGGCGCTCCGGCACACAGCACCAACTGCGTGCCGGGGGCGAGCCGCTCGGCCATGTCGAGGAGGTGGACCACGCCCTTCTGGCGCGTGATGCGTCCCACGAACACCGCATAGGGACGGCCGGGATCGATGCCATTGGCGGTCAGGGTCGCCGTGCCCTCCACCCGGTGCCACTGCGTCGGATCGACGCCGTTGTGGACCACGTGCACGCGGGCCGGGTCGATGGCGGGGTAGCAGGCCAGCACGTCGTCGCGCATGCCGTGCGACACGGCGATGACCGCGTCCGCGCCCTCGAGCCCGGTCCGTTCGCACCAGCTCGACAGCGCGTACCCACCCCCGAGTTGTTCGCGCTTCCACGGCCGCAGCGGCTCGAGGCTGTGGGTGGTGGCCACGTGCGGCACGCCGTACACGAGCTTGGCGAGGTGGCCGGCCAGGTTCGCGTACCAGGTGTGGCTGTGCACGAGGTCGACGCCGGCGAGCCCCGCGGTCATGGCGAGATCCGCCGACATCGTCCGCAGTGCCGCGAGTTCGGGCGCGTCGCCGGCGAGTGCGTCCCATTCGCGGTAGGTGCCGGCCACCAGCGGGTCGCTGCGGGGCGCACCGAAGGCGTGCACCTCGAGGTCCACCAGGCCGTCCAGGGCACGGGCGAGTTCGGCGACGTGGACCCCCGCGCCCCCGTAGACCTCGGGCGGGTACTCCTTGGTCAGCAGCCCGACGCGAGGACCGTTCACAGCGTCGTCACCGTTCACGCCCCGACCTCCCCGGGGGCGGGGACCGCGTCGCCCTTGCCGATCACGACGATGCCGCCCTCGGAGACGTGGAAGCGCTCCCGGTCGAGCGCCTCGTCGACACCGATCCGCGTGCCCGGCGGGATCACGACGTTCTTGTCGATGATCGCGTTGCGGATCACCGAGCCACGGCCGACGTCGACCCCGTGCAGCAGGACCGAACGCTCGATGAGCGCGCCCGTGTGGATGTGCGCCCCGGGCGAGAGCACCGATGCCCGGACCGTGCCGCCCGAGACCACGACACCGGAGCAGACCATCGAGTCGGTGGCGGTGCCGCGACGGTCCTCGGTGTCGAAGACGAACTTGGCGGGCGGCAACGGGTCGTGCCAGGTGTAGACCGGCCAGTCGAGGTTGTAGAGGTTGAAGATCGGGTGCACCGAGATCAGGTCCATGTGGGCCGAGTGGTAGGCGTCGATCGTTCCGACGTCGCGCCAGTAGCCGCGGTCACGGTCGGTCGACCCGGGGACGTCGTTGTCGCGAACGAAGTCGTGGACGGCGGCTTCGCCGCGCTCGACCATCATGGTGATGATGTTGCCGCCCATGTCGTGCGCGGACTCGTCGTCGACGGCGTCCGAGCGCAGCGCCTCGATCAGGGCCTGCGTCGTGAACACGTAGTTGCCCATCGACGCGTACACGCTGAACGGATCGTCGGCCAGCCCCTCGGCGTCGGTCGGCTTCTCGCGGAAGGCGCGGATCCGCCCGTGCTCGTCGGGTTCGATGACCCCGAAGGCGTTGGCCTGCTCGATCGGCACGCGCAGCGCGGCGACGGTGACACCGGCGCCGCTGGCGATGTGCGCCTCGACCATCTGCGCGGCGTCCATCCGATAGAGGTTGTCCGCTCCGAACACGCAGATGTAGTCGGGCTTCTCGTCGCGGATGATGTTGAGGTTCTGGTAGATCGCGTCGGCCGATCCGGTGAACCAACTCTTGCCGGTGCGCATCTGCGCCGGGACCGGGGTCACGTAGTTGCCCAGCAGCGGCGACATGCGCCACGTCTTGGCCAGGTGGGTGTCGAGACTGTGGCTCTTGTACTGGGTCAGCACGACGATGCGGCGGTAGCCGGAGTTGACCAGGTTGGACAGCGCGAAGTCGACGAGGCGGTAGTTGCCCCCGAACGGCACGGCGGGCTTCGCCCGGTCCCTGGTCAGGGGAAACAGCCGCTTGCCCTCCCCGCCCGCGAGCACGACCCCCATCACCTTTGGACCGCGGGCCGCCATCACGTGTCGCATCTCCCGGTTGGTGTATCGCGAGACTAGGCCCGCGCACTAGCGTCCGCCGTCTCCAGGAGGTGGGAGGATGGGCACCCCGAGCGCTGCCGACCTGCTGTTCGTCGTACCGGGTTCGGGGCGGGGGTCGATCTGGACCGGCACGTCGACGACCACCGATGCGGTCGCCGTCGCCGGCGGTCGCATCGTCGCACTGGGATCGGATGCCCGGGATCTGCGGACGTCGGGCACCGAGGTCGTCGAACTCCGGGGCCGCACCCTGCTGCCGGGATTCCGTGACGGCCACCTGCATCCGCTCAACGGCGGGGCGGAGAGCCTCGACTGCGACCTGGTCGACAGCGCCGACGTCGACGAGGTGCTGTCACGGCTGGCGAGGTTCGTCGCCGACCATCCGGACCCGGCCGCGACCCCGTGGGTGCTCGGCTGGGGCTATCCGCCCGAGATCCTGCCGGGCGGGGTCGGTCGCGCCGAGGTGCTCGACGCCGTCGTCGGCGACCGTCCCGCCGCCCTGTGGTCCTCGGACCACCACATGGTGTGGGTCAACCGCCGTGCGCTCGAGGTCGCCGGGATCACCGCCGCCACCAACGACCCACCGCGTGGCACGGTGGTGCGTGACGCCGACGGGCACCCGGTCGGCACGCTGCTCGAGGCGGCCGAGCACCTCCTCGACGCGCACATCCCGCCCCGCGGCGTCGCCAAGGAGGCGCGCGGGCTCGAGGTGGGTCTGCACCGGATGGCGGCCGCGGGCCTGGTGTTCGGCCAGGACGCGTGGTGCACGCCCGGGATGCTCGCCGCCTACCGGCGGGTGGCCGACGCCGGTCGCCTGACCGCCGATCTCGACCTCGCGTGCAAGGTCGAGGTCGACGGCTGGGCCGAGCAGGTGGCGGTGTTCGAGGACCTGCGCCGCGAGGCCGAACGCGACCGGACACGACGCCGTGCCGACGGCGTGCCCGGCGGTCGGCTGACGGCGACGACCGTCAAGTTCTTCGTCGACGGGGTGATCGAAGGCGGCACGGCCGCCATGATCGACCCGTACCTGCCGCTCGACGGCAGCGGCCCGGTGGGCTCCGAGCGAGATGCCGGCTGCGCGGGCACCCACGACCACGGGATCGCCAACTGGGACCTCGACGAGTTGACCCGGGCGGCCGCGGCGATGGATGCCGCCGGGTTCCAGTTGCACCTCCACGCGATCGGGGATGCCGGCATCCGGCTCGCGCTGGACGCGATCGAGGCCGTAGCCGCGCGCAACGGCGCCCGTGACCGGCGTCCGGTGATCGCCCACACCCACCTGGTCCATCCCGACGACCTGCCGCGCTTTCGCGAACTCGGGGTCGTGGCCAACTTCGAGCCACTGTGGGCCCAGGACAACGAGATCATGCGCGACCTGACGGCGCCGCGGCTCGGGGCCGAACGCACCCGCTGGCAGTACCCGATCGGTTCGCTGGTCCGCGACGGCGCAGCGGTGTCCTTCGGCAGCGACTGGCCCGTGTCGTCGCACGAACCGCTCGCCGGCATCGCGGTCGCGGTGACCCGCCAGGTCCCCGGCGGACACGACGACCGGGTGTTCCTGCCGGGCGAGCGCATCGACCTCGATGCGGCCCTGCGGGCCTACACGGCCGGGACCGCCCACCAGGCCGGCGACGAGGCGGACGCGGGCACGATCGCCGTGGGACAGCGGGCCGACCTCGTCGTCACCGCACATGACGTGTTGCGTGTCCCGCCGCGCGAGCTCGGTGACGTGGACGTGGACGGCACCTGGCTCGCCGGCCGCCCCGTCCATCGCGGGACGAGCGAAGATGGAAAGTACTTGCCAAACTAGAAAGTACGTGCTCGACTGCCGCAGGCGAGACGGCAGGAGACCCGATGAGCACGTCCGACCACCCCACCCCTGCGCAGGCCCGTCAACGGCTCGATGCCAGCGGTCGGGCACCGCTGCGGAACCGGCGCGATCGTCGCATTCACGCCATCCACACCGCCACCGTCGGTGTCGTGATCGCGATGGCCCTGGCGACGCGGAATGTGTTGGATATCGGGTCGGACGTCGTGCTGAGCGTCGTGATGTTCGGTCTGATGGTCGCCCTCCTCGTCTGGATGGAGCGCACGACCGCCACCGTCCCGCGTCGAGCGGGACTGCTCTCCCGCGTCGGCGTCGGCCTCTCGTTCCTCCTCGGCATCACGGTCGCGCTGCCGTGGCTGAACCTGCGGGCCCAGACCGAGCCGAACACCTGGGGGATGGCCCTCGGCGCCGCCGCGGTCACGGCGGTGCCCTCCCTCGTTGCGGCCGCCGCGATCGCGCGTGGTCGGCGATGACCGCCACGGCCGGCCGCCATGCCCGTCACGAACTCGACGACGTCATCCACGCGCCGGTTCGCTTCAGCATCGTCGCCGTCCTGGCCGACGTCGACGAGGCCGAGTTCGCCGCCGTCCGCGATGCGGTCGAGGTGTCGGACTCGGTGCTGTCGAAGCAGGCGGCCCGCCTCGAGGACGCCGGGTACGTCAGGGTGCGCAAGGGCCATGTCGGCAAGCGGCCGCGGACCTGGCTGTCGCTGACCCGCGACGGTCGTGCCGCCTACACCCGTCACCTCGGCGCCCTCCGGGCGATTGCGGACGGTGCGGGCGCGGTGGACACCTGACCCCGGCCGAGGAGCCCGATCGGGTTCGGAATCGGCCGTCGCGACTCCCTAGGCTCGCCCGCGCCGGAGCAGGCAAGTCGAGGGAGGGCGTTCCATGGCGGACCAGATCGTCGAGAAGATCAGCAAGGTCGGCATCGTCGGCTGCGGGACCATGGGCTCGGGCATCGCCGAGATCGTGGCCCGCAACGGCTTCGACGTCGCCTTCGTCGACATCGACGGCGCGGCCGTCGACGCCGGCTTCGCCCGCATCAAGAGTTCGCTGGACCGCCAGATCGAGCGCGGCCGGCTCGAGGAGGCCGAGCGCGACACGGTGCTCGGCCGCATCCACGGCGACACCGAGATGGATGCGCTCGGCGACTGCGACCTGATCATCGAGGCGGTCCCCGAGGTGCTCGAGGTCAAGCAGGAGACCTTCCGCAAGATCGACGCGGTCGCCCGCCCCGACGCCATCATCGCGACCAACACCTCGTCGCTGCCGGTGATGGACATCGCCGTGCACACGCGCCGTCCGAACCGGGTGCTCGGCTTCCACTTCTTCAACCCCGCGCCGGTCATGAAGCTGATCGAACTGGTGCGCACCGTCGTGACCGACGAGGCCGTGGTCGCGACGGCCAGCGCCTTCGCCGAGACGATCGGCAAGTCGCCCGTCGTCGTCGGCGACCGTCGCGGGTTCATCGCCAACCAGCTGCTGTTCCCCTACCTCAATCAGGCCGTGTGGATGGTCGAGGGCGGCTACGCGACCAAGGAGGACGTCGACGCCGCGATGCGCTTCGGTGCCGGCCTACCGATGGGGCCGATCGCGCTGACCGATCTCGTCGGGATCGACACCTTCGTGGGCATCATGGAGGCGATCCACTCCCAGTTCGACGACACCCGCTTCGCACCCCGTCCGCTGCTCGGCCAGCTCTCCGCCGCCGGGTTCACCGGACGCAAGGCCGGCCGTGGCTTCTACACCTACGACGAACCCGGCAGCTCGCGGGTCGTCGCCGACGACGACGTGCGCGAGCCGGCAGACCCGGCGTCGATCGCCGGGTGGCGGACCATCGGCGTGGTGGGCACCGGGACCATGGCCAGCGGCATCGTCGAGGTGTGCGCCAAGGCCGGCTTCGACGTGATCGTGCGCGGCCGCAGCCGCGAGAAGGCCGAGGGCATCGCCGCGAAGGTGGCCAAGTCCATGCAGCGCATGGTGGACAAGGGGCGCCTGAGCGAGGAGGACATGGTGGCGGCGCTGCAGCGCATCAAGCCCACCTCGGACCTCGCCGATCTCGCGGGGTCGGACCTCGTCATCGAGGCGATCGCCGAGGACCTCGCGGTCAAGAAGGAGATGTTCGCCGAGCTGGCGCCCGTGCTCAAGCCCGAGACGGTGCTGTCCACGACGACCTCGTCGCTGCCGGTCATCGACTGTGCCATGGCGACCGACCGGCCCGACCGGGTGATCGGTCTGCACTTCTTCAACCCCGCGGCGATCATGAAGCTGGTCGAGATCGTCACGACGGTGCGGACCGAGGCCGACGTGGTCGAGCAGTGCCGCGCGTTCGTTGACAAGATCGGCAAGGTCGGCGTGTTGTGCGGTGACCGGGCCGGGTTCATCGTCAACACGCTGCTGTTCCCGTACCTGAACGACGCGGTCAAGATGCTCGACTCGCACTACGCGACGGCCGAGGAGATCGACACGGCGATGAAGCTCGGCGCGGCCTACCCCATGGGCCCGTTCGAGTTGATGGACGTGGTCGGACTCGACGTGACGCTGGCCATCATCCAGCGGCTCGAACACGAGTACCGTCAGCCGTCCTACGAGCCGTCACCGCTGCTGCGCCACATGGTCGACGCCGGCTTCCTCGGCCGCAAGGCCGGGCGCGGGTTCTACGTCTACGACTGAAAACCGGGTACGAAGGCAGGGTGAACGAGCCCTCGATCCTCCCGGAGCCACCGCTGCCGGTGCCGCCGCGTGCCCGGTGGCGCGCAGCGGCGGCCATGCTGCCCGACCTGCTGCGCCTGCTCCGCGACCTATCGCGCGACCCGCGGGTCCCGCGACGGGCGAAGCTGCTCGGTGTGGCGGCGGCCGCGTACGTCGCGTTCCCCATCGACCTGGTGCCCGACGTGATCCCCGTGCTCGGCGCGGTGGACGACGCGGCCGTGGTCGTGCTCGCGCTGCGCCGGCTGGTGAACGCGGCCGGCTACGACCTCGTGCGCGAGCTGTGGACCGGCACCGACGACGGCTTCGCTCTGCTGATCGTCCTGCTCGGCGTCGAGAAGTGAGTGGCGGCGGCCGAGTGAACCGAAGGGCGAGGCCGCCGGTCTCGGAGGATCGGAAGTGAGCGGCGGCGGCCGAGTGAACCGAAGGGCGAGGCCGCCGGTCTCGGAGGATCGGAAGTGAGCGGGCCATTTCCGCCGCGCCCGGATACGTTCCTGCCCCGGCTGCCGGGCTACGAGGTCCAGCGCGTACCGGCCTTCCAGGCCACCAAGGACTATCTCTGCCCGGATTGCGGCAACACGATCCGGCCCGGCGAGGGGCACGTCGTCGTCTGGCCCGAGGGGATCGTCGCCGACCGGCGTCACTGGCACCTGCACTGTTGGCGTCACGCCGCCAACCGCGGTCGGGCGTGAACGGATGGGGTTCCGGGGCCGGTGACCGGTAGCCTCCGGACGTCTTTCGGCCCGAGGTGCATGGTGAGCAAGCGGCAACACCAGCGACAGTTGGAGAAGGCCCGCGCGCAGCGACGCGCCGATGCGCTGCATCGCCGTCAGCAGCGCACCCGGGTGACGGTGGTCGTGGTCGTGGTGCTGTTCGTCGCCGCCGTCATCGGCATCGGGCTCTACCTCGGCCGGGACGAACCCGCGCCCGAGATCGAGGACGTCGAGGCGCCCGGCGAGGAGGAGCCGACGGCGGCACCCGACGTCGAACCATGCCCGCCGGCGGACGAGGCCCCCGAGGTCGACAGCCAGATCTACGACGAGCCGCCCACCGCCGAGGTCGCCGACGGCACGACCGCGACCCTGGCGACCACGTGCGGTGACATCGTCATCGAACTCGACGTCGAGGGTGCGCCCGGCACCGTCGCGACGTTGGCTGGACTCGCCGGGGACGGCTACTACGACGGGATCCTCTTCCACCGTGTGATCGACGGCTTCGTGATCCAGGCCGGCGACCCGGCGGGCACGGGCTGTGGCCAGGAGGACTGCTCGCCACAGGGCTTCGACCCCGAGGCGGCCACCTACCCCGGATTCGGCCTGTCCGACGAGGCGTCGTCGGCCGACGACTTCGTCGCCGGCCAGAACGGTGGTGTCGCCTATCCGCGCGGCACCGTGGCGATGGCGAGGACCACCCAGCCGAACTCGACCGGCTCGCAGTTCTTCATCGTGCAGGGCGACCCGATCGAGTTGCCCGACGCCAGCTACATCGTGGTCGGCACGGTGACCGAGGGCATGGACGTCGTCGACCAGATCGCCGGCCAGCCCACGGACGAGACCGACCGACCGGTCGACGAGATCCGCATCGTCTCCTTCACGCTCGAGGGTGCCTGACCGGGCAGCGGGCCCCCGCCGTGACGCCACTAGGCTGTCGCGGCGAATGCACCTTTCCATGACCAGCGCACCCCGAGGAGGCCGTTCGTGGCCAAGCAGTGGAGTTCCCCGCCCGAGACGGTGATCGACGCCGCGAAGACGTACACGGCGACGATCAGGACCAGTCGCGGCGACATCACCGCGAAGCTGTACCCCGAGGATGCACCGAACACGGTCAACAACTTCGTCTTCCTCGCCCGCGAGGGCTTCTACGACGGGGTCATCTTCCACCGCGTGATCGAGGGCTTCGTCATCCAGGGCGGCGACCCGACCGGCACCGGTACCGGCGGGCCCGGCTACAAGTTCGCCGACGAACTCGAGTCGTCGCGCAAGCACGGCTACAAGATGGGCACGCTGGCGATGGCCAACGCCGGCCCCAACACCAACGGATCGCAGTTCTTCGTCTGCCACCAGGACGTCGGCCTGCCGCCTTCGTACACGGTGTTCGGCAAGGCGACCGATGGTCTCGACATCGTCGACGAGATCGCCACGACGCAGACCGACGCCCGCGACAAGCCGGTCGAGGACGTCGTGATCTCGACCATCGAGATCACCGAGAGCTGACGCTCACCTCGACCACGAGACGACGTCGCGGCGCCCGGTGCGGTTCACCGGGCGCCGTTTCGTGCGGAGAGCGAGCACGTGCAACTTCTGTGGCTCCTGATGCGTCGTGTTGTTCAAGGGTGCCGATAGGCAGGCCGACATGGACAGCAAGGCCCGGGCGTCGACCCGGGGGAAAACGACACGTACGTGGGGCACCGCACCGGACCGGCCAACTCCGCACTGGCCGTCGTCATCGTCGTCGCGCTCTCGGCCTGCGCCGGGACCGCCGTCGACACCGCCGGGACCGACCCGGGATCCGCAGATTCGGTCAGCGTGGTGGCCGAGCCGCAGGTCCGCATCGACGGGGACACCCTCGTGCTGAGCGACGCCGACGGCACCGAGCGCGTGGTCGCCGTGACCGACCCGGTCGCCGACGGCGAACTGCTGCACGCCACGCTGCGACCGGGTGACCGCGAGCGCCAGACCGTGCTTGCCGTGGCCCGGGCGCAGGGTGACGGTGGTGCCCGCTACGAACTGCGCTACCTCAGCGTCGACGGCGACGAGGTCACCGACCTGTACTGGTTCCCCTGGCGACTGCAGGTGGCCGACGACCTCGCCGCGACGCTCGACCGGCCCCCGGTGCCGGTCTGGTCGCCAGACGGCGATGCCGTGGCGTGGCTCGAGTGGGGCAGCGAGGGCACCCGGCTGCGCACGGTCGCCTGGCACGACGAGGTGGTGACCTCCAACCCGTCGGACGACGCTGCGACCTACCGACTCGAAGAGGTGCCGGCCGGCACCTGGCTCGAGGCGTGGGACCTCGACCAGGAGGGGCGGCCGGTCCTGCGCGGCCGCGACGGCGACACCATGTG
This sequence comes from Egicoccus sp., assembly GCA_035462025.1. Lineage (GTDB taxonomy): Bacteria > Actinomycetota > Nitriliruptoria > Nitriliruptorales > Nitriliruptoraceae > Egicoccus. Next base: position 12,777 of record DATHUR010000127.1, read on the forward strand.
GCGCATCGTGGTCGATGCCGACGCGGCGACGGCGATGGCCATGGCCGACGGTGCCACCGCCTGAACCCTCGTCGGTCGCCGGTGGCGCGGAGCGAAGTGAGCCACGCACGGCGCTCAGTCGTACGTGACGACCATCCGGACCGGGTTGCCTTCGCGGGTCTCGAGCCGCCGGAGCGCGTCGGGGAACTCGTCCAGCGAGAGGTGGTCGGTCACCGAGCGGCTCAGGTCGAGGCGCCCGGACTCGACCAGGTCGTACAACTCACCCAGGTCCTGTTGCGTGTAGCCGAACGAGCCGACCAGTTCGGTCTCCTGCGACACGAACAGCGCGATCGGGACGGTCTGGATCGCCTGTGGTCCGAGTCCGACGATCGTCGCCCGGCCGCCAGGCCGCAGCGCCTTGACCGCCTGGTCGACCGTGGACTGCAGGCCCACGAACTCGAAGCTGCGGTCGACACCGCCCTCGCTGAGTTCGCGGATCCGGCGGGCGACGCCGGGCTCGGAGCCGTCGACGACCTCGTCTGCCCCCCAGTCCAGCGCGCGCTGCAGGTTGACCCCTTCGACGTCGACGCCGACGACGGCCGCACCGGCGAGCTTGGCGAGCAGCACGGCGTGCATGCCCAGGCCACCCAGGCCGAAGACGGCGACCGTCATGTCCTCGCCCACACCGCCGCGCTTGAGGGCGTGGTAGGGCGTCGCCACCGCGTCGGTGACGATCGCGGCCTGGTCGAACGGCATGCCGCCGGGCAGCGGGACCAGGAACCGGGCGTCCGCCACGGCGTACTCGGCCTGGACGCCGTCGTAGTCCACGCCGGCGACCGCCATCGTGACGCACAGGTTCTCGCGGCCGGCCCGGCAGTACCCGCAGGTCCCGCACGGCCGTGACATCACCCAGGCGACCCGGTCGCCGACCTGCCACTCGGTGACCCCGTCGCCGAGGGCGGCGATGACCCCGGCCGGCTCGTGCCCGAGCGTCTGGGGCAGGTTCGGGCCGTGCGGCGTGACGCCGGCCACCACGTGCAGATCGCTGGCGCAGATCCCGCAGGCACGGACGCGCACCAGTACCTCGCCGTACGCGGGTTCGGGCACCGGCACGTCGTCGATGCGGACGTCCTCGGGCTGGTCCGCCGATCGGGGCCGGTGCAGGCGGGCAGCACGCATCGTGTCGGGCAGGCTCACGCAAACGGCCTTCGTGTCAGTCGCGCGGCGCGGGGGGCGGCCCCGGCGGCGTGGTGTCGTCGCCGGACTCACCCGGCCACGGCGGCATGTCGTCGAGATCGATCCGACGGGGTCGCACGCCGCGGTCGTAGTCCTTCATCCGCCGCGGGTAGCCGACCTTGGCCGCGTCGTAGAGCGGCAGGTTGGTGCGCTTGCAGAACTCGGCGGCATGGGCCCGGTCGCGGACGGGCCGGCGCAGGTACTCGCCGTCGTCGGCGACCAGCAGCAGCGTGGTCGAGTAGATCGCCGTCCGTGGCTCGAGGTAGGCCTCGACACCGATGCGGCTGCCGACGAACTCCTCGAGGTCGCGCATGGTCGCGCGGCTCGACTTGTCCGTGCTGGGGCTGGGCGCGGATCGGGTGCTCTCGCCCTTGAACCAGGCGCGCAGGCGGTCGGAGAAGCCCATCGGGCACCTCGGGCGATGAAGGGTCGGGCGGACGTCGTGGGGCGAGGCTACCCGAGGGTTCTCCGGACAATCAGGCGTGGTCGGCGTTCTCGACCAGTTCCACGAGGACCCCGCCGGTGCCCTTCGGGTGCACGAACGCCACGGTGTGGCCGCCGCCGCCCGGCCGTGGCGCGTCGTCGATCAGGCGCACGTCCTGCTCGCGCAGGTGGTCGAGCGCCTCGCCGACGGACTCGACCCCGAACCCGAGGTGGTGCAGGCCCGGCCCGTTCTTCGCCAGGTACTTGGCGATGGGCGAGTCGTCGCGGGTGGGCTGCAGCAGTTGCAGGTACACCCCACCGACGTCGATCATCGCCTCCTCGACGCCGTCGGAGTCGACCCGCTCGCGGTACTCGGGCACCAACCCGAAGGCACGCTCGTAGAAGGCCAGTGCCTCGTCGAGGTCGGGGACGGCGATGGCGATCTGGTCGACCCGGGTCACCTGCATGCGACGGCTCCTTGCCGGTCCGTTGGGGAATCGTGACGTCATCGTGCCCGCTGACGCCCCCGGCGTCCCAACCCGGCACCGTCCCGCGTCGGGGTTCGCACGGTTGGCACTCGGTGTGTTCGCCGCGGCTCGGACGGGCGGGCACGGTTGCCGGCATGGACACCGCCCCGACCGCCGAGATGCCCCCGCCGACCGCGCAGGTGAGCGAACCCTGCCCGGTGGGCGAGGTGATGCGACGGGTCCAGGGGCAACTGCGCAATGGCCGGGCGCCGTCGTTCGAGGCGCTGCTGGCCTTCGGCGCCCCAGCGGACCGACCGCCGCTGGGCTGAGCCGGGTTGGCCCGGCCCCTGGCCGGCCGGTTCGGACCGCGGTCGACGGCCCACCTACCATGCCGCACGAAGCGCCCGGTCGTGGCGAGGCGGCAGGGCATCACAGCTGAGGGAGGCTGTCGTGAACGAGGTCGTCGTTGTCGGATACGCGCGCACGCCGGCAGGCAAGTTCGGAGGCGGACTCGCCTCCCTGACCGCCATGCAACTCGGTGGGCGAGCCATCGCCGCGGCGCTGGCCAAGGGCGGGGTCGGTCCCGACCAGGTCGGCTACACGGTAATGGGACATGTCCTGCAGGCCGGCCAGGGCCAGATCACGGCCCGCCAGGCCGCCGTCGAGGGCGGCATCTCGATGAACATCGCCGCCGAGACCATCAACAAGGTCTGCCTGTCCGGCATGACCGCGATCTCGCGCGCCCGTGACCTGATCCGTGTCGGCGACTTCGACCTCGTCGTCGCCGGCGGCATGGAGTCGATGTCGAACGCGCCCTACGTGCTCGACAAGGCCCGCTTCGGGCTGCGCATGGGCGACGCGACCCTGACCGACGTGATGATGCACGACGGCCTGACCTGCGCCTTCGACAGTTGCGCCATGGGTCTGGCCACCGACAACTACCAGTCCGAGAAGGGCCTCGACATCACCCGCGAACAGCAGGACGCGTGGTCCGCCCGCTCGCACGAGCGCGCCGCCCGGGCATGGAAGGACGGCCTGTTCGACGACGAGGTCGTCCCCGTCGAGGTCCCGCAGCGCAAGGGCGACCCGCTGACCGTCGCCCAGGACGAGGGCATCCGCGAGGGCACGACCACCGAGTCGCTTGCCGGCCTGCGCGCCGCCTTCACCAAGGACGGTTCGATCACGGCCGGCAACGCGTCGCAGATCTCCGACGGTGCCGCCGCGCTGGTCCTCGCCAGCCGCGCGAAGGCCGAGGAACTGGGCCTGCCCGTGCTCGCCACCGTGCGCTCGTGGGGCACGGTGGCCGGGCCCGACCCCTCGCTGCACCACCAGCCCTCGGCGGCCATCCGCGACGCGGCGCGCCGCATCGACGCCGATCCGGCCGGCTTCGACCTCTACGAGATCAACGAGGCGTTCGCCAGCGTCGCGATCGCCTCGACCCGCGACCTCGACCTCGACGAGGACAAGGTCAACGTCAACGGCGGCGGTATCGCGCTCGGCCACCCGATCGGTGCGTCCGGCGCCCGGATCGTCGTGTCGCTGATCGCCGCGCTGCGCCAGCGCGGCGGCGGCACCGGGGCGGCCGCGCTGTGCGGCGGCGGGGGCCAGGGCGACGCGCTGCTGGTGTCGGTCGAGTAGGCGTCGTGACCGGGCGGGTCGACCTCAACTCCGACCTCGGCGAGTCCTACGGCGCCTGGGTGTTGGGCGACGACGTCGCCGTCCTCGCGTCGGTGACCAGCGCCAACGTGGCGTGCGGCTTCCACGCCGGTGACCCGTCCGTGCTCCGCGTCACCACCACCCATGCCGTCGCCGCAGGCGTGGTCGTGGGTGCCCAGGTCGGCTATCCGGACCTCGCCGGCTTCGGCCGCCGGTTCATCGACATGGACCCTCGCGAACTCGCCGACGCCGTGCTCTACCAGATCGGTGCGCTCGAGGCGTTCGCCCGGATCGCTGGCGCCCGGGTCGCCTACGTCAAGCCGCACGGTGCGCTCTACAACGCCGTGGTCGCCCACGAGGCCCAGGCCGAGGCCGTCGTACGGGCCGTGCGCGAGTACGACGCCGACCTGCCCGTGCTCGGCCTACCCGGATCGGCCCTGCTGCGCCACGCCGAGGTCGCCGGCCTGCGTCCGGTGGCCGAGGCATTCGCCGACCGCGCCTACACGCCATCCGGCGGTCTGGTGCCACGCACCGAGCCCGGCGCCGTGGTCCACGACGAGGACGAGGTCGTGCGGCGTGCCGTCATGATGGCCACCGAGGGCCGCGTCCTCGCCGTCGACGGCTCGGTCGTGGCCGTCGCGGCCGAGTCGATCTGTGTCCACGGCGACACCCCAGGTTCGGTCCGCCTGGCTGAAGCCGTCCGCCGCGGCCTCGAGGCCGCCGGCATCGTCGTCGAGCCGTTCGCGTGAGATTCCTGCCGTTCGGTGACGCCGGCGTGCTCGTCGAGGTCGCCGACCTCGACACGGTGCTCGGCCTGCATGCCGCGGTGGAGGCCGCGCGGCTCGAGGGCGTGGTCGACCTCGTCGCTGCGGCCCGCACGCTGCTGGTGCGCATTGATCCCGAGTCGACCTCGACGGCGGCCGTGACCGAGGCGCTGCGGTCGCTGCGACCGGTACCGGCCGCGGACGTCGAGACCCGGACGGTCGAGGTGGCCGTCCGCTACGACGGCGACGACCTCGAGGCGGTCGGCGAGGCCACCGGTCTCGGCGCTCGCGGGGTCGTCGAAGCGCACACCGCCCAGACCTGGACCGTCGCGTTCGCCGGTTTCGCACCCGGTTTCGGCTATCTCGTCGGCGAGGACGACCGGTTGCAGGTGCCCCGGAGGACGGACCCGCGGACCCGCGTCCCGGCCGGCGCGGTTGGCCTGGCCGACCGGTTCTCGGGGGTCTATCCGCGTCCGTCACCGGGCGGATGGCAGTTGATCGGGCGCACCGACGTACCGGTGTGGGACCACGAACGCGACCCGCCCGCCCTGTTCCGGCCGGGCGTGCGCGTCAGGTTCGTGGAGGCGCCGTGAGTCGCCGGCTCGAGGTGCTCGCGACCGGACCGCTGACCACCGTGCAGGACCTCGGGCGGTTCGGGCACAACGCCTGGGGCGTGACCACCTCCGGTGCGGCCGACCGCGGGGCGTTGCGGTTGGCCAACCGCCTGGTCGGCAACCCGGAGGGTGCCGCCGTGCTCGAGGTGACCCTGGGTGGCCTGCGTGTGCGGGCACACGGCGACCTCGAGGTCGCGACCACGGGGGCGCGGTGTCCCGTCCGGGTCGACGGCATCGAGGCCGGGCACAACGCGCCGGTGCGTCTGCCTGACGGCACGGTGCTCGACCTGGGGACGCCCGCCGCGGGTCTGCGCACCTACCTCGCGGTCCGCGGCGGCTTCGACGTGTCGCCCGTGCTGGGGTCGCGCGCGACGGACCTGCTCGCCGGTCTCGGCCCGGCGGTGCCGCGGGCCGGCGACGTCCTGCCCGTCGGGACGGCCGTCGGCGGCCGTGGCGCCGTCGACCTCGCCCCGCGACCCGATCCGAGCGCCGGCGAGGTCGTGCTCCGGGTCCGGCTCGGTCCCCGCCACGACTGGTTCACGCGACCGTCACGGACCCGGCTGGTGGCCACGTCCTGGACCGTCACGAGCGAGAGCAACCGTGTCGGGGTGCGTCTCGACGGCCCGGCACTCGAGCGGGAACGCCAAGGTGAACTGCCGACCGAGGGGATGGCGCCCGGTGCCCTGCAGGTCCCCCCGACCGGACGTCCGGTGCTGTTCCTCGCCGACCACCCGGTCACGGGCGGCTACCCGGTCATCGCCGTCGTCCTGCGTGACGACCTCGACCTCGCCGGCCAACTGCGCCCCGGCCAGCCGGTGCGCTTCCGCGACGTCGCCTCACCCGCATAGCGGCAGCGCATCGCGGCGGTTGTCCCTTGCCCGGTGACGTCAGCTTGCAGCGGTGACGCGCTGCCGACCCGCCGCGCCTCTCGATCGTCACCGTTGCCTTCTGGCGGCACCGTGTCATGTCGGATCGAGGTGGTGACCCCAGATGGAGGTGAACCTCGATCTCGCGTTACGTCCGCGTTCTCTCGTCACATCGCCGGGATCGACACTGGGCGGAAACACCCGCATCAGGCGGGATCCTCGAGGTGCTTGATCATGACCAGGCAGGGGTTGCCCGGCCAGATCGTGTCGGCGGGATACTCCTCGAGCCCCTGGTAGCCCAGCGCTTCGTAGAACGCACGGGTGGCGGCGTACTCGGTCGAGGGGTGGCTCGCGCCGAGCGTCTTGACCTGCACATACGTCGTGCCCGCTCGCGCAAGGTCGCGCTCGGCGGCCTCGACGAGCGCGCGGCCGATGCCCCGGCGGTGCAGCCGGCGCTCCGCCGCAAGTACGTAGAGCTCGGCGACCCGGTCGGAGTGGTGTTGCAGTACCAGCACCCCGACGGGCGCACCGTCGAGGAGCGCGGTGTAGGTCGGTAGCTGGGCCGAACGGGACACGTACTCGTCGATCGCTTCGTCGATCCCAAACCATTCGGGCAGGTTCCGAAGCAGCGCACCGACCACATCCGGACGAGGGACATCGCTCTCGATGCGTAGGGGCGGAGCTCGCCGCGACAAGGACGCTTCAGTTTCGGTAGAGGCACCCAGCCGGGCGTCCGCCGGGGTGGCGGTCGCGACTTGGTCGACGCACGCAGAGCGATCGGCCGTTGCTCGCAGCCGTTGGCGGAGCAGGATGAGGTCGACGCCGACGCCCTCGAGTAGGGCGACGCCCACCCCTTCGGCCTGCGCGAGGATGCCGAGTAGCAGGTGTTGGGGACGGACGTTCCCGGAGCCGGCCAGCTGCGACTCGTCAGCCGCGATCTCCATCGACCGCTTCGCTCGCGGTGTGAACGGGATGTATCCCCGGGGCGGTCTGCGGCCCTCGCCGACCACCTCCAGCACACGCTGCCGTACGGTCGCCGGGTCAACCTGCATCTCGAACAGCACGCGTGCCGCGACGTTGTTCTCCTCGAGCAGTCCGAGCAGCAGGTGTTCGGTCCCGATGTAGTCGTGACGAAGCTGCCGAGCCTGCTCCTGGGCAAGCACGACCGTGCGGCGAGCGGCATCAGTGAAGCGCTCGAACACGAGCCACCCCCTGTCGCAGGGACAGTAGAACACGCCGGCTCCAGTGCCGCCGGCTACCCAGCGATGGTGATGTCGAGAACCGCCGTCGTTTCGTTGGCGCCATGGCTCGCTGCGAATCGCACCTGCGGCTCTCCGTCACGGCGCAGAGCCGACTGCAGGGCATCGACGAGCCTCTCTGCCGTGGCGCGGCTGATCTGCAGGTCCACGTTGGGTAGCGACGCTCCGCTGCCGGAGGCCGTCATGGTGAACATCCCTGCTCCTTCGGGTGCAGCAACCACCAGCGGCTCCCCAGTGTCACCAGGACGACCACGCCGGTCACGACGAGCCATGCGAGGGGCGTGGCATCCATGTCGCGGTTCCCGAGGACCGAGCATCAGCCCCACCCCCGTCCTCCGAGGCGAACCGATGCTCACCGGGGCGCAAGCGAACTGTAGGTCGTCCGCGGTGCTCGGACGGGGGCGGTCCCCGAACCCGGGGGGGTTGCAGAAACCGAGTGCTCGCTCTTTACTGTGGGCCGGGAGATGCTGGGAGAGACGAGGAGCGAGGGTGGCTGCTGCCCGCACGCAACCGCACCGCCGTGCTGCCCGCACGCAGCAACAGCGCCGCGAGGCGACGCGCGCGAAGCTGCTCGAGGCCACGTCGGCCAGCCTGATCGAGCACGGCTACGCCGGCACGACGGTCGGCCGGATCTGTGAGCTCGCCGGCGTGTCGTCGGGCGGTCTGTTCGCCCACTTCGACTCCAAGGCCGAACTGGTGGCGGCCGCGGCGGCCGAGATCCTGCGTCGTTCGCGCGAGGACGCCGTCGCGGACTTCCTCGCGCCCTCGGCAACGAGCGAGCAAAGCGAGCGAGACGACTCTCGATCGACCGAGCACACCGATCCGATCGGTGACGCCGTGGCCGTCGCGTGGAAGCTGTACCGCCGCCACGACCTGCGGGCGGCGCTCGAGCTGTTCGTGGTCGGGCGGACCGACCGCGAACTCGCCGGGCACCTCGACGCGGTCGACGTCCCCCACCGCGAGCAGTTGGCGGTCCTGATTCGCCAGATGCTGCCGGGGGTCGCCGACCACCCCGACTTCGACGACACGGTCGAGCTGGTGCTGGCGACGATGTTCGGGCTCTCGCTCGACGTCGGCACCGTCCGCTCGGCGGAACTGCGCGACCGCGAGGTCGCCCTGCTCACCGAACTGGTCCGCGCACGCCTGGGAGAGGCAACCTCATGATGGAGTTGATGCGAGGGTCGTTGGCCGACGTGGCCGAACTCGACCTGATCACGCCGGCGATCCCGGTGTTCATCGTGCTGATGATGCTCGAGATCTACGTGCTGCACCGCGAGAAGCAGCTCGACGACCTCGAGGACGCGGTCGAGCAGGGCCGCCTGGTCGCGGGCTACGAGCTCAAGGACACGATGGCGAGCCTGACCATGGGCATCGGCAGCCTGATCGTGCCGGTGGTCATCACCTCGCTGCTCGGGCTCGGCGGCTACGTGCTGGTGTGGAACCTCACGCCGCTCGATCTCGGCTCGGGCTGGCTCGCCTGGACCGTGGCGCTGGTCGGCAAGGACCTCGGCTACTACTTCTTCCACCGCGCCTCGCACGAGAACCGGTTTTTGTGGGCGGCCCACGTCGTGCACCACTCGAGTCAGAAGTACAACCTGTCGACGGCGCTGCGCCAGAGCTGGACACCGCTGACAAGCTGGATCTTCTATGTCCCGCTGGTGCTGCTGGGCGTCAATCCGGCGATCCTGATCATGAGCGGCGCGATCAACCTGCTCTACCAGTTCTGGATCCACACCGAGGCGATCGACAAGATGTGGGCGCCGTTCGAGTACGTGTTCAACACGCCGAGCCACCACCGCGTCCACCACGGCGCCAACCCGCAGTACATCGACAAGAACTACGCGGGCATCCTGATCCTGTGGGACCGCTGGTTCGGCACGTTCGAGCCCGAGGTCGAACCGGTCCGCTACGGACTGACCAAGAACATCGAGACCTACAACCCGCTGGCCATCGCAACCCACGAGTACGCCGCCATCTGGCGCGACGCGAAGGCCGATGCCAGTTGGCGCCACCGCCTCGGGCGCCTCTGGCACGGCCCCGGCTGGCAGCCCGAGGCACTGGAACGGGTCTGAGCAGCAACGGCCACTAGCCTCGCCGCCTCACGGCGAACGAGGCGGACACCAAGTTGGCGCAGACGGTCGAGGAACTGCTCGCGGGGCTCGAACGTGGCGAGCGCCGGGCACTGGCGCGGCTGCTCACGCTGGTCGAGGACGGCAGCCCCGAACGACTGCGCGAGGTCATCGGGGCCATCTACCCCCGTACTGGCAAGGCGCGCGTCATCGGCATCACCGGCTCGCCCGGCGTCGGCAAGTCCACGCTGACCAACGCGATCGCCGCGGCCCTGCGCAGCGTCGACCGGACGGTCGCGATCCTCGCGGTCGACCCGTCGTCGCCGTTCTCGGGCGGTGCACTGCTCGGTGACCGGGTGCGCATGCAGTCGCACCACGCCGACCCGGGCGTGTTCATCCGCTCGATGGCGTCGCGCGGCCACCTCGGCGGCCTGTCGTTCGCCACCCCGCAGGCCGTGCTGGTCCTCGACGCGGCCGGGTTCGACGACGTGATCGTCGAGACGGTCGGGGTCGGCCAGTCCGAGGTCGAGATCGCCGCGACCGCCGACACCACGGTCGTCGCCCTCGCACCGGGCATGGGCGACGGCATCCAGGCCGCCAAGGCCGGCATCCTCGAGGTCGCCGACGTGTTCGTGATCAACAAGGCCGACGCCTCGGGTGCCGGCAAGCTCGAGTCGGAACTGCGCGGCATGCTCGAGATGGGCCACGCGCTCGAGGACCCGGACGGTCCGGCGGGCTGGTGGCCGCCGATCCTGCGCACGGTGGCCGTCCGCGAGGAGGGCATCGACGAGGTGGTCGAGGCGTTCGGCACCCACGCCGACTGGCTGGCCGAGACCGGGCGCGGGGAGCAGCGTCGCCGCGACCGGGCCCTGCACCTGATCCGCGAGATCGCCCTGGAACAGGTGCGGCTGCGCTTCGCCCGGCTCGACCACGGCGACGACCCGGCGCTCGACAAGCTCGCGCGGCAGGTCGCCGCACGCGACCTCGATCCCTACGCGGCGGCCGACGAACTGCTCGACGCACTCGAAGGAGGCGAAGCATGAGCGGCGGCGGAGGCGCTGTGATTGGGTTGTGCGCCGTAGCCGGTCTCGGAGATCGAACATGAACCTCACCGACGAGCTGTTCGAGATCGAACGGCGCTTCTGGAACGCCGGTGGCGATCCCGACTTCTACCGGGAGCACTTCGCCGACGGCGGCCGCTGCGTCTTCGGGCCGGGGATCATGGACAAGGACCTCGTCGTCGCCTCGATGCAACAGGCGGCCCCGTGGACCGAGGTCGAGATCGACGGGGCGGACGTGGCGCCCATCGACGACGACACGGTCGCGCTCGTCTACCACGCGATCGCCCGCCGTGCCCCCGACGACCCGCCATACGACGCCAACGTCGGCAGCGTCTACGTACGACGCGAGGGTCGCTGGCAACTGTTCCTGCACCAGCACTCGCCCACGGGCTGACCCGGCCGAGCTCGCCTGCCCCTTGTCATGCGGCCGCGGATGTGCGGGAATGCACCTGTGGCCCTCCACGGCTCGAAGGCACGATGGTGACGGCGGCGATACGGGTCGATGGACTCCGCAAGCGGTACGGGGACCTCGAGGTCCTCGACGGCATCTCGTTCGAGGTGGCGGAGGGCGAGATCTTCGGCCTGCTCGGTCCGAATGGCTCGGGCAAGACCACCACGGTGGAGTGCCTGCAGGGCCTGCGGCCGGCCGACGCGGGTGAGTTGCGGGTCTTCGGTCATGATCCGCACCGTGACGGCCGCACCGTGCGTCGCCTGGTCGGCAGCCAACTGCAGGAGTCCGCGCTCCCGGACCGGATCAAGGTGTGGGAGGCCCTGCGACTGTTCTCCGTGATCGACGGCTCCGGGCGGGGCTGGGAGCCGCTGCTCGACGAGTGGGGCCTCACCGACCGTCGCAACGCGGCCTTCGGTGATCTCTCCGGCGGCCAGCGCCAGCGCCTGTTCATCGCGCTCGCCCTGGTGGCCGAACCCCGTCTCGTCGTGCTCGACGAGATGACCACGGGGCTCGATCCGGCAGCCCGCCGAGTGGCGTGGGACCTGGTCGCCGCCATCCGCGACCGCGGGACGACCGTGCTCCTCGTGACGCACTTCATGGACGAGGCCGAGCGCCTGTGCGACCGTGTCGCGGTCCTCGTCGACGGGGCCATCGCCGCCACCGGCACCCCGTCGGAGCTCGTCAGGGCCGTGGCGGCGGACATCACGGTCGAGTTCACCGCGCCGGCCGACCTCGACCTCGACGTCCTCGCGTCGCTGACCGGTGTGGCCACGGCCACCCGACGCGGCAACGTCGTGACCGTCGTCGGTGTCGGCCCGCTGCTTGCCCGGGTCGGCCATGCGCTCGTCGGGCGGGGGATCGAACCGATGGACCTCCGTGCCACCCTGCCCAGCCTGGAGGACGCCTACCTCCGGTTGACCGGCACGGCACCAGCGTCGGGGGCGGGACGATGAGCGCCCTGCGCGAGCTGACCTGGGTCGAGCTCAAGCTGTTCGCGCGCGAGCCCATGACGGTCATGTTCGTCCTCGTGTTGCCCGTCGTCGTGCTCTACGTGCTCAACGGGGTGTTCGGGAACCAGCCGGATCCGTTGGTGTGGGAGGGCCACAGCCCGGTGGACTACTACACCGGCGCGTACGTCGCCCTGGTCGTCGCCACCGTCGGCGTGCTGTCCTTGCCGACGCATTTGGCCAGCTACCGAGAGGCCGGCGTGCTGCGGCGGTTCCAGGCCTCGGCCCTGCCGCGTTGGATGCTGCTCGCGGCCCACGGGCTGGTGGCGACGATCACGGGGTTGGTCGGCTCGGTGCTGCTGTCCGCGACCTCGGTGCTCGGCTACGACGCGACCCTGCCTCGCAGCTGGCCGGGCGTCGTCGCCGCGTTCGTCCTGGTCACCCTGGCCTTCTCCGCCCTCGGATCGCTGCTCGGCCTGGTCATGAGGACGGCGCGGGCGGCGCAGGGCCTGGGGGTCCTGCTGTTCTTCGTGTTCATGATGCTCGGCGGGGCCGGCCCGCCACGCGAGGTCCTGCCCGACGCCATGGCGACGATCGGCCGCGTCATCCCGCTCACCTACGCGTCCCGTGTCCTGCGGGCGCCCTGGCTGGGCGAGCCCTGGGACACCGCCGCCTCGGTCGTGCTGGCGGGCATGCTCCTCGGCAGCATCGGTCTCGTCGCGTGGCGTCTGCGTTCGGAGTGACGGTCGCGAGGCCGCACCGGCCGGGCGGCGGTCAGGCGTCGGCGCGCTGCTCCTCCGTCCGCGACCGGCGCAACTCGTCGAGTTCGCGTTCGAGCACCGACAGTGTGGCGTCGAGGCGCTCGTCGGTGGTCCGCAGGTTGCCCAGCGCCAACCGGATCACGTAGCGGCCGTCGAGTTCGGTGTGCGACAGATAGGCGTCGCCCGTGCGGTTGATGCGGGCGAGCCAGGTGCGGTTGAGGTCGCGCACATCCTCGTCGTCGCCCTCGAGCCAGGAGGGGACGGCGCGGAAGCACACGGTCGAGAACGGGGCCGGCGCGGCGAGTTCGAGGTCGGGATGCTGCTCGACCCACGCCACGACCCGGCGCGCCTGGGCGAGATGCTCGCGGATGCGGGCGGCCAGTCCGTCGGTGCCGAAGTAGCGGATGACGAGCCACAGCTTGAGCGAGCGGAAGCGGCGACCGAGTTGCACACCCCAGTCCATGAAGTCGGTGACGCCCTGGTCGTCGGTGACCAGGTACTCGGGCACCAACGAGAACGCGCGCGTGAGCCACTCCGGCTCGCGCACGAACAGCGTCGAGCAGTCGATCGGGGTGAACAGCCACTTGTGCGGGTTGGTCACGAACGAGTCGGCACGGTCGACGCCGTCGAGCACGTGCCGCAGTTCCGGAACGATCGCGGCCATGCCGCCGTAGGCGCCGTCGACGTGGAGCCAGATGGGGTGGCCGAGTTCTTCCTCGAGGCCGTCACGCAGGTCGGCGATGGCCGCCACCGGGTCGATCGAGGTCGTCGAGGTCGTCCCGACGGTCGGGACGATCGCGAGCGGGCGGTATCCGAAGCGGCCGTCCTCGCGGATCGCCTCGTCGAGCGCGTCGACGCGCATCCGGTAGGCGGCGTCGGTGGGAATCGTGCGCACGCTGTCGCGCCCGAGCCCCAGGGTGATGGCGGCCTTCTCGACCGACGAGTGCGCGTGCTCGGAGGTGTAGATGCGCAGCAGGGGGACGTCGGCCCGGCCGGCGAGACCCCGCTGCCTGACGTCAAGTCCGGTGCGCTCGCGGGCGGCGGCCAGCGCCAGCAGCGTCGACATGGATGCGCTGTCGGTGATGATGCCGCGGAACCCGGTGTCCAGGCCCAGCATCTGGCGCAGCCAGTCGACGACGAGTTCTTCGAGTTCGGTTGCCGACGGGGACGTGCGCCACAGCATCCCGTTGACGTTCATGGCCGCCGAGAGGGCTTCACCGAGGATGCCGGGGCCCGAACCGGTGATGGCGAAGTAGGCGTGGAACGCAGGATGGTTCCAGTGGGTGATCCCGGGCAGCAGGACCTGGTCGAGGTCGCGCATCGCGTCGGCAAAGGGCTCGGGGGCGGCCGGTGGGGCGGCCGGCAACCCGTCGCGGACCTGGCCCGGCCGGACCTGGGCCAGCACCGGACGTTCGCCGACACCCTCGAGGTAGTCGGCGATCCAGTCCACGACGGCGTGTCCGTGGGCGCGGAAGTCGTCGCCGCCCATGTCGCCCAGTCCGGTCTGAGCCGCGTCGAGGTCGGGGTCGCGCGGTCGCGGTTGCGAGCTCATGGGGTTCCGGTCGCGTTGCCGTCGGCCTCGCCCGGATCCGGATCGATCGGTGGGATCGGATCGATCGGCGGTTCGGAGGGTTCGGTCTCGGTCGGTTCGGGGTCCGGCGAGGGGTCGCCGGTCGGCTCGGGGTCCGGCTCGGGATCACCCGTCGGATCGGGGTCCGGTTCGTCGGATTCGGTGGGCAACGGGTCGGGCTCGGTCGTGCCGTCCGGTTCCGGAGTCTCGGTCACGGGCGGTGGGTCGGGCGTCGGGGTCTCCCGGGGCTGGTCCTCGGGCACGCTCGGGAAGGAGAACGTCGGCAGGGGTTCGGCGGTCGGCGTGCTCTCGCCCTCGGTCGGCTCTTCGGCGACCGGATGGGCACGCAGTTCCTCGGCGCCCGGATCGGGGGCTTCGCCGGCGAGGAAGACCAGGATCGGGACCAGCGCGGCGAGGGCGACCAGGCCGAGGATCAACGCGGCGCGACGCAGGCCGGCCCGCGGTGGCCGGGGGAGTCCGGGCCATGCCGTGATGAGGCTGGCCCAGATCGCGTCGCGCTCGTCCTCACCCAGCGGGATGATCGGGTCGGGGACGCGGTCGGTCCCGGCGATGTCGAGCAGCCACTCACGAACGGGGAACTCCGGGTCCATGCGCGGCAGTTCCTCGAGCGCGGTCAGGAACACGTCGCGGGTGGCGGCGATCGGGTCGGGCTCGTGCCGGACGGCGCTGCGTACCGCCGGCCCGTGGCGATGGAGCAACACGGCGAAGGCCGGGGACCACCCGGCCTGGGCCGACGCCATGAGTTCAGCGTCGCTGCGGTCGCCATAGCGCACGTGAGACGTCCCTGGAAGCGCGTCCGGCCGAGGGTACCGGCGGACGGTCACCGTCCTGCCGCACCGCCCCGGGCGCGACGGGCGGTCGGGAGGGCACAGGAGCGGGCATAGGCTCGCGGGTGGCCGCCGCGGTCGTGGCCGCACGGCAGCCGCCGATCGAGGAGTCGCGAGTGGACGTACCAGACCCGCGACTCGCCTTCGATCCCGTGGCGGAGGCCGAGCGAAACTGGCGCGACCACGGCTGGCCGGCACCCGACGCCATGGCGGCCGTCACCTCGATCACCCGGGCCCACCAGATCCTGCTCAGGCAGGTCGACGCAGCCCTGCAGCCACTGGACCTGACGTTCGCGCGCTACGAGGCGCTGGTCCTGCTGCACTTCTCGCGTGAGGGGGCCCTGCCGCTGGGCAAGATGGGCGCCCGACTGCAGGTGCACCCCGCCTCGGTGACCAATGCCGTCGACCGACTCGAGGCAGCCGGCTACGTCGAGCGTGCGGCCCATCCGACCGACGGGCGTACGACGCTGGCGCGGATCACCGCGGACGGGCGCGCGGTCGTCGAGCAGGCGACGGCGGCGCTCGGCGCCATCCGTTTCGGCGCGCTCGGCCTCGACGACGAGGCCGCCCGCCGGGTCACCGGGGAGTTGGCCGCCATGCGCGCCGCGGCCGGCGACTTCTAGACCGCGAACTGCTTGGACGTCAAAGTATCTTCGCCGTACGCTCGTGAGGTCGATCCGGGAGACGTGCGATGGCGTGGCGGGAGCAGTACGAGCAGTGGAAGGCGGCCTACCAGCAGGCCAGCGAACGTGACGCCGACTTCGCGACGCTGTCGGGCATCCCGCTCGAGCCGCTCTACGGCCCGCACAACGTCGAGGTCGATCCCGACCGCATCGGCGCGCCGGGCGTCTACCCCTACACCCGCGGCGTCTACGCCTCGATGTACCGCACGCGCCCGTGGACGATCCGCCAGTTCGCCGGGTTCGCCGACCCGTCGGAGACCAACAAGCGCTTCCACGACCTGGTGCGCGGCGGACAACACGGCCTGTCGGTCGCGTTCGACATGCCCACGCTGATGGGGCTCGACTCCGACGACCCGCGCTCCGAGGGCGAGGTCGGCCACTGCGGGGTCGCCATCGACACCGTCGCCGACATGGACGCGCTCTTCGACGGGCTGCCGCTGGGCGACATCACCACCTCGATGACGATCAACGCGCCGGCCGTGACGCTGTTCTGCATGTACGCGGTGGCTGCCGAGCGCCAGGGCTTCGCGCTGGCCGACCTCGGCGGAACGCTTCAGACCGACATCCTCAAGGAGTACATCGCGCAGAAGGAGTGGCTGTTCCCGCCCGAGCCGCACCTGCGCCTGATCGGCGACCTCGTCGAGTTCTGCACCCGCGAGGTCCCGCGCTACCACCCGGTGTCGATCTCGGGATATCACATCCGCGAGGCCGGCTCGACCGCCGTGCAGGAGTTGGCGTACACCCTGGCCGACGGCTTCGCGTATGTCGAACTCGGCAAGGACCGGGGCCTGCACCCGGACGAGTTCGTGCCGCGGTTCAGCTTCTTCTTCGACGCGCACATCGACTTCTTCGAGGAGATCGCCAAGTTCCGCGCCGGCCGCCGCATCTGGGCCCGCTGGCTCAAGGAGCGCTACGGCGCGACCGCCGAGAAGGCGATGCTGATGCGGTTCCACACCCAGACCGCCGGGGTGTCGCTGACGGCTCAGCAGCCCGACAACAACATCGTGCGCACGGCCATCGAGGCGCTCGCCGGCGTGCTCGGCGGCACCCAGTCGCTGCACACCAACGCGCTCGACGAGGTGCTCGCGCTGCCGTCGGACCACGCCGCCAAGGTGGCGCTGCGGACCCAGCAGGTCATCGCCGAGGAGACGGGTGTCACCAACGTCATCGACCCGCTCGGCGGCTCGTGGTACGTCGAGTGGCTCACCGACGAGATCGAGCGCCGTTGCGAGGAGGAGTTCGCCCGCATCCTCGAGCTCTCAGACGACGACACGATGCTCGGCGGCATCCTGCGCGGCATCGAGGACGGCTACTTCACCTCCGAGATCGCCGACGCGGCGTTCGCGTTCCAGAACCGGCTCGACAAGGGCCGGTTCCGGATGGTCGGCGTGAACGCGCACGTCGACGACGATGACGACGAACTCGAGATCCTGCGCATCGGGGCCGACGTCGAACGCGGTCAGGTCGAGCGCCTGCAGCGCGTCAAGGCCGACCGTGACCCGCACCGCCTCGAGACGGCGATGTCGGCGCTTCGCTCGGCGGCCGACGGCGACGACAACCTCGTGCCGCTGATCATGGACGCCGTCCGTGCTGACGCGACCGTCGGCGAGATCTCCAAGCTCCTCCAGGACGCCTGGGGCCGGTACTCCGAGACGCCTCGGCTCTAAGGAGCCTCGCCAGCTCGAGCGACGAGGTGGATCAAGCGACCGAGGGCGCGGTAGGGGTCGCGCCGTGACGCCTCGATCTCGACCGGCAGCACGTCGTCGAGGTGGTCGCTGGAGACGCCGGTGAGGTGATCGGTCGCGACCCGGATGCCGTACCAGTCCTCGACCTCGAATCCGGCGTCACGTACCCAGGTCTCGACGTCGGCAAGGCGGTGCGCCCGGGTGGGGACACCGAGGCCACCGACGTCCTCCTGGCGGTCGAAGGCTGCCACCGCATCTGCCCATCGACCTTCGAGAGCCGGCCGCATCGCCAGGGCGTCAGCGTTCTTGAACACCAGCGACAGGACGGCGCCGCGCCCCGCGAGGCGGGCGACGTGGTCCACCAGTTCGGGGCCGTCGTCGACATAGGGCAGCACCGCGTGACAGCAGACGACGTCGAAACGGGTCCGCAGCGCCGTCGACGCCTGCTTCGCATCCGCCAGTACGAGCTCCACGCGATCGCTGATCTCGGCGGGTTCGTCGGCCAGGGCCGCCCGAGCACGCTCGATCATCTCCGCGGACGGATCGACCAGTGTGACCACGTGGCCGGCCCGTGCGAGCCGAAGAGCCTGGTGGCCGGCGCCGCCACCCACGTCGACGATCGTGAGACGGCCACCCTGCAGGTGCGCGTCGAGCTGCCGGGACACCAAGGCGTAGCGCACCGCGCCACGCAGCGAGTCGTAGTGCGACACGAAGCGCTGCGCGAGGTGCGCATACGGATCCGGACCGGTCAGACGGTCTGCGAGGTCACCCAGCCGTAGGGCGGGGTCGAGATCCTCGTGCGTGTCCACGTGTCTCTGCCCGTCGACGGTCGAGTACTCCTGCCCGCAGCAACGCTAGGTGGTGTCGCGGGCGGGCGGTGCGGATGCGCTGTCGGGGGCGGCCAGATCGCGCAGCTCGTCCGGGTAGCCGGTCAGTACGACCAGCTCGTCACCGGCCTGCAGGACGGTGTCGCCGCTGGGTACGAGCACCTCGCCGTTGCGTCGGATGCTGGTGAGCACGCTGCGTTCGGGCCACTGGACGGCACGCACGGCCGCATCCGCCAGCGGCGAACCCGGCTGCAGCACGATCTCGACGAAGCCGACACCGGCGAGGTCGCGCAGCCGCCCCGACGCCGCCCGCTGTTGGGCACCCAGACTGCGCGAGATGCCACGCTGATAGGCCCGCACCACGTCGGAGCGCCTGAGCACGCCGACCACCTCCCGCGTGTTGCGGTCGATGACCGGCATCCGGCCGACGTCCAGGCTGGCCATGCGACGCACGGCGCGGAACGCCGGATCACTGGGCGTGACCGTCAACGCGCGGCGGGTGCAGATGGCACCGGCCGTGTCGCCTTCCCGGGTCAGGTCCGAGATGGCCACGACGCCGACGAGACGCCCCTCGTCGTCGACGACCACGAGGCCGTGTGCCCCGGTCTCGACGAACCGTTGGCGGACGCCGTCGCGGTCGGTCGCCTCGTGGACCGTGTTCGCCGCCACGGGCGACATGACCTCGCCCACGGTCACGGTCTGCAGCACGTCGAGGTCGTCGACCTGACCGAACACGACACCGCGCTGGCGCAGTTGGTGCAGGTAGAGCGAGTCCCAGCCCAGGATCTCGGTCACGAACATGGCGACCCCCACAGCCAGCATCAGGGGCAGGACGAGGTCGTAGCTCCCGGTCAGTTCGAACACGATCAGGATCGCCGTCAGGGGCGCCCGCACGGTGGCGGCGAAGACGGCCGCCATACCGACGAGCGCGAAGGCGCCCGGCTGCACCAGATCAGGACCGATCAACTGCACGGCGACGATGCCGAACGACGCCCCCAGGGCCGCACCGGTGAACAATGTCGGGGCCATCGTCCCGACCGCCGACCCCGAGCTCACCGACAGCAGGGTCGCGACCAGCTTTGCGACCAGCAGACCGATCAGCAGCGCCGCCACGCCCCAGCTCGTGCCGAACGAACCGTCGAGCAGGGCGTCGATCGGCTCCCGGAAGCTGGTCACCGGCGGCAGGTGCGAACCCTCGCCCAGCACCTCGGGGAACAGCAACGCGATCAACCCGACACCGAACCCGCCGATGGCGACGGTGAACGGCACCCCGATCCGCTGCCGGATCCGGAAGAAGACGCGACCGAATGCGTCCTCACCGCGGCGGAACCCGTACCCGACGACCACCGCGGCCAGGCCGAGGGCCGCGTACAGCAGCAGCTCGGTCGGCTCACCCAGCCCGAGGTCGCCACGCGCCTGGAACAGCGGCAGGGTCTCGCCGACGAGTTGACGGGCGGTGACGGCGCTGACCACGGACGAGACGACGACCACCTGCAACGAGCCTGCCCGGCGGATCCCGCCGAGCAGCAGCTCGATGGCGAACAGCATCCCGCCGATCGGCGCGTTGAAGGTCGCGCCGATCCCGGCCGCGACGCCTGCGGCCACCAGGGACCGCATCCGCTCCTCGTCGACCCGCATCAGTTGCCCGACGGCAGAGCCGATCGAGCCGCCCAACAGCACGATCGGTGCCTCGCGACCACCCGAGGAGCCGGTGCCCAACGCGAGGCTGGTCGCCAGTGTGCCGGCCAGCGGTATGCGACGGCGGAGCTGGCCGCCGCGGATCGCCAACGCCTCCATCGTGGTGACGATGCCGCCGCCAGCGGACTCGGGCACGACCTTCCACACCACGAGCCCGACCAGCAGGCCGCCGATGGTCGGTACGACGACCAGTTGCCAGGTCGGGACCTCTGCCGACCACGCCAACCGTTGCACGAGATCGATGCCGGTGATCAGCAGCCACACCACGACGCCGGTGGCGAAACCGGTGGCGACGCCGAGGCCGAGCATGACCGGTTCGGACGCGCTGGGTCGACCGAGACGACGACGCAGCCCGTGCGCCAGTCGTCTCAGACGTTCACCCATGACGCGCTCGTGTCCTCCCGGTCGACCATGCGGACGCTACCGAAGCCGCCTCGGGTCAGCCGTCCCCGAGGACGCGGAGCAGTGCGTCCGCGTAGGCCTCCTCGGCGTCGCCTGCGGCGACCTCGAGCAGTTGGCGCCCGACCTGCACGGTGCAGCGCCAACCGTCCTCGGCCCGCACCAACGACAGCAACGCCTCGCCGAGGGACTCCCGCAGCCGGGTCTCGTCGGGCAGCCAGATCGCCTCGGCCTGCTCGACCGAGTCCAGCGCCCATTCGGTGGTGCCGTTGAACGCGATCAGGCGTCCGACGGGCGCGTCACGCACCTCCACCACCATCTCGGAGATCGTGAACACGTCGTCGTCCATGCCACGGTCGGGCAGCACGAACCGGTCGCCGTCGCGCGGTACCCAGACCAGGCCGGCGTCGTGCAACCGGCGGGCGGTGGACAGTGAGATCACGGTTGCCACTCCGGCGTCGGGATGCATGCCACGCTAGGGCACCCTGCACCTTCGCGACCCCGACCGGAGCCCCGCCCGTGCCCGTGCTCGTCACCGCCGCCCACCGCCCACTGGCCAAGCGGATCGCCCTGCGCCTGCTCGAGGAAGGCGGCGAGGTACGCGCGTACGGCGGTGGCGACACCTCGGCCCTGCGCGCCGCCGGGGCCTTCGTCGCCACGGGCACCGCCGACGACGAGGGACGGCTCGAGTCGGCCATGGCCGAGGTGCACACCGTCGTCCACGTCGGCGGCGGACTGCTCGGCGTCCGTCCGGAGGTGGACGTCGGCGCCGCGAGGATCATGACCACGGCCGCCACCAACGCCGGCGTGTCCCGGATCATCGTGCTCTCGATCCCAGGGGCGTCGGCCGACCACGACGAGCCCTACCGGCGGGCGCGCGGCCGCATCGAGGACCTGGTGGCGCAGGCCGCACCGCCGAGCATCGCGCTGCGCGTGAACCTGCTCGACACCCCCGCGATGCGGGACGCGCTGGCGACCGGCGGCTTCGGACCCGACGTCCTCGACACGCGCGTGGCGCCGGTCGCCGTGGACGACCTCGTCGAACTCGTCGCCGCCTTCGACCGGGCCCGCTCCCGCAGCGAAGCGGGCCACCTCGTCGTCGGTGCGGACGGCCCGGTCCGCCTGTCGGTGGGGGACTGGCTCGACCGGGTCGGCGCGGCGCGGCCGGGGCGTGGCTCGCTGCTCGGTCGGCGGATCAGCGACCCCGAGCGCACGCCGCTGCTGGCCGGCGCGCTGACGTCGGGCCCCTGGCAGAGCGAACCCCCACACGTCATGGAC
The DNA here is from genome assembly GCA_035462025.1 of Egicoccus sp. Classification (GTDB taxonomy): domain Bacteria; phylum Actinomycetota; class Nitriliruptoria; order Nitriliruptorales; family Nitriliruptoraceae; genus Egicoccus. The sequence continues at coordinate 34,318 of DATHUR010000127.1, forward strand.
GCATGGGGGTTCGCGGGTCTGCATCCGACTCCGCCGGCCGTGGGAGGCTGACGGTCAGGCGCTACGAGTCACTCGAGTTCTTCGGTCGGGGTGTCGATGAACGGCATCATCGCGCGCAGTTCGCGACCGACCTGCTCGATGCGGTGCTCGCGGCCGGCCTTGCGCTTGGCGGCGAAGGTCTCGCCGCCGCCCTCGATCTCGGCGACGAACTGGCGCGCGAACGTGCCGTCCTGGATCTCGGCGAGGATCTGCTTCATCGCCGCCTTCGACGCGTCACCGATGACCCGCGGGCCGGACACGTAGTCGCCGTACTCCGCGGTCGTCGACACCGAGTGGCGCATCCAACTGATCCCGCCCTCGTACATCATGTCGACGATCAACTTGAGTTCGTGCAGGCACTCGAAGTAGGCCGCCTCGGGCTGGTAGCCCGCGTCGACCAGGGTCTCGAACCCGGCCTGGACGAGGTGGCTGACGCCGCCGCACAGCACGGCCTGCTCACCGAACAGGTCGGTCTCGGTCTCCTCGGCGAACGTGGTCTGCAGCACCCCCGCCCGGGTCAGGCCGAGCCCGGCCGCGTACGACTTGCCGAGTTCGAGCGCGCCGCCGGTCGCGTCCTGGTGGACGGCGACCAGGCCGGGGACACCCTGGCCCTGCTCGTAGGTGCGCCGGGCGATGTGACCGGGTGACTTGGGGGCGACGAGGAAGACGTCGACATCCTCGGGCGGGGCGATCAGGCCGTAATGGACGTTGAAGCCGTGGCCGAACACCAGCGCCTTGCCGGTGGTCAGCGTCTCGGCGAGGCCGCCCTCCCACATCCCCTTCTGGTGGGTGTCGGGCGCGAGGATGACCACGACGTCGGCCTCGGCGGCCGCATCGTTGGTGTCGAGAACCTTGAGGCCCTGCTCCTCGGCGCGGGACCGTGAGGACGAGTCGGACCGCAGTCCGACGCGGACGTCGACCCCGGAGTCGCGCAGGTTCAGCGAGTGGGCGTGGCCCTGGCTGCCGTACCCGAGCACGGCGACCTTCTTGCCCTGGATCAGGGAGAGGTCGGCGTCGGCGTCGTAGTAGATCGTGGCCATGTGTGCTCCTGCGTGATGCGGCGAGGTGGGCGGCGATACGCGACGTCCGCGGAGGCCGTCGACGCCGCAGCCTACGGCGACCGGCCGAATCGGCGCTAGCCAGGGGCGTGCAGGCGCAGGATCAGCAGCGCGAGTTGGACGTCGAGGCGGCGTCGCGCGTCGGTGGTGAACGGCCCGAGGATCGACTCGAGTTTCTCGATGCGGTAGCGCAGCGTGTTGTAGTGGAAGTGCAGGCGGCGGGCCGCCTCCGCGACGTTGCCGCCGCTGTCGATGAGTGCCTGCAGGGTCTGGCGCAGGTCGGCCGCGGCCGGCGTGTCGTCGGCGAGTTCGCCCAGCGTCTCGGCGGCGAACGCCTGCAGTTCGCGCCGATCCTCGATCAGGGCGAGCAGGCGGAAGGCGCCGAGGTCGTCGAAGTGGGTGACCGAGCCTTCTCCCTCGGCATGGTGGGCCCCGGGGGGAGGACCGATCTCGCGGCCGAGCGTGACGGCGCGCGACGCCTGTTCGTAGGCACGTGCGACCTCGCGCACGCCGTCGGCCGGACGTGAGAGCCCGCCCGAGACGCCGACACCCGTGACGCGGGCCGCCCGCTGGAGCAGGTCGTCGACGAACGTGCGGGCCGCCGGCCGGCCGTCCGGGTCCGAACCGCCGAGCGGTGGCTCGAACGCGGCGGTGAGCGCGACCACCTCGGAGCCGAAGTCGACGACCGCGGCGTGGGGGTCGCGTTCGAGCACGGCCGCCCGGACGCTGGCTGCCAGCGACGGTCGTGCCCGGCCGCCTGCCGGCTCGTCGGCCGGCCGGCCGTCGAGGCGCAGCACGATCGCGATCAGGCGCCGCTCGAGCCGCCACCCGAACGCGGCCGCGCGGCCGAGCACGTCCTGTGGATCCTCGACGCCGCGGAGCAGGTCGTGGACGAGATCGGACTGGTACTTGCTCTCGACCGCCCGCAACTCCATCCGCTGGGTGAGCACGAGCGCCGCGACGGTCGCCGCCGACTCGAGGGTGGGCAGGTCGTCGGTGCGGCCGCCGTCGGCGCGCAGTGCCACGACGCGGCCGTGCTGCCGGGGACCGGCGACGATCGGCACCGCGACACATGGCAACTGCCGCCCCTCGATGCGGACGTGCCGGTCGTCTTGTGCCACGACCAGGGGCGAGGCGTCCCCGCGCCAACCGACCTCGTCGAGGCGGGCGGCGCCGAGCACCGTGCCGTCGAGGTCGACCACGGCCGCCGGACCGTCGAGCAGGTCGGCGAGGTCCTCGGCGATGCGCTCGACGCCCTCGCCACGCAGCACGATCTGGAGGAAGGCGCGACGCACCTGTTCGGCGCGGGCGAGGCGGCGGGCCTGGCGGTCGAGCATCTCGCCGAGCACGTCGTTGAGCACGTCGTCGAACGCCACCCCGTCGGGCAACTGCACCACCGGGAAGCCGCGCGCCTCGGCCTCGTCGAGCATCGCGTCCGGCAGCGCGTCGAGGTAGCGGCCGAGCTTGACACCGAGCCCGGCCAGGCCGCGCTCGTCGAGGTCGCGGACCAGGACGGCGAGGCTGTCGGGCCGGTCGCGGAGCGGGTAGCCGGTGGTCAGCAGGAACTCGTCGGGCTTGACGAACCCGAGGACGTCGGGCACCTCCATCACATTGAGGCGCGTGACCGTGCGGTCGAGTCCGCCTTCGCCCGCGAGCACCTTCGCCCCGGCCAGGATCGGGGTCGCGAGCACGCTGCGCAGCGGCAGCGACGACCGTGACATCTCGACCACTTTCGCGGAGTCTTGGCAGGTGACGCTAGCCAAGCGGCCGTTGTGTCGTGGGAACTCCACATGCGCGGTGTCAGGGTGCGCGGCTAGCGTCGCCGGCCGCCATCCGTTTCGACGTCCGGGAGTCGCGCCATGCCGTTCGAGGTCCGCAAGGTCGAGATCAAGAGTGTCACGGACGCGTCCGGGCTGGCCACGTTGATCGACGACGGCGTGTTCGCCGCCGACGACGTGATCGCGGTCATCGGCAAGACCGAGGGCAACGGCGGCGTGAACGACTACACCCGCATCCTCGCCGACCAGGCCTTCCGCGGCGTGCTCATGAACAAGGGCAGCCGGCCCGAGTCCGAGGTCAAGGATGTCCCGATGGCGTGGTCGGGTGGCTGCGACGGGGTGATCACCCCGCACGCCACCGTGTTCGCCCGCGTCCCCGACGCCCAGGGCGTCGACACGGACGAGAAGCGCCTGTCGGTCGGCTTCGCGATGTCCGACGTACTGCTGCCCGAGGACATCGGTCGCCCCGCCATGGTCGAGAAGGTCGCCGAGGGCGTGAAGCGGGCCATGGCCGAGGCCGGCATCACCGACGTCGCCGACGTCCACTACGTGCAGACCAAGACGCCGCTGCTGGTCCAGGAGACGATCCAGGACGCCCACCGCCGTGGCGAGACCGTGTTCACCGAGGACACGCTGTACTCGATGGACATCTCCAACGGCACGACCGGCCTGGGCATCGCCTACGCGCTGGGTGAGGTGGCCGAGGTGCCGCCGGCCGAGGACATCTGCCGCGACATGTCGCTGTACTCGTCGGTGGCCTCGTGCTCGTCGGGCGTCGAACTCGACCGCGCCCAGATCGTGGTCGTCGGCAACGCCGCCGGGGCACGCAGCCGCTACCGGGCCGGCCACAGCGTCATGCGGGACGCGATCGACCAGGACGGGATCTGGGACGCGATCCGCAGCGCCGGCCTGGACCTGCCCGAGCGTCCGCACCACACCGACCTCGACGGCCGCCTCGTCAACGTCTTCCTCAAGTGCGAGGCGGACGCCAGCGGCCAGTTGCGTGGTCGGCGGCAGTTGATGCTCGACGACTCCGACGTCCACCACCACCGCCAGATCAAGGGTGCCGTCGGCGGCGTCACGGCGGCGACCGTCGGCGACTCGGCGGTGTTCGTCTCGGTCGGGGCGATGCACCAGGGTCCGCAGGGTGGCGGGCCCGTGGCCGCGATCGTGCGCGCGGACTGAGCGGACCCCGAAGGCAAGACGCAGGCTGCACAAGCCGTCGTCGTTGCCGTCGGCAGGTTCTGCCAGTGCCTGCGGCGTGTCCGGGTTCCTAGCTTTTCGTGCGTCCGTCCGGACACTGTCCGGCGGGGGAGCAGCACAGAACGTCTCCGAGGCGCGGCGTTGGGTGGGAGACCCGAGCCGGGCCGCCAGGTGCCGTGGTCCGTGCCACGGCCCATGACGCGGCGTGAGCGCCGCAGCCAGAAAGGGAGCACATGAGCGCGGAAGCGCCTCCTCGCCCGGAAGGGCTCACCTACGGACTCGACGACGTACCCAAGCCGTTCCCCAAGGCCCTGATGCTGGGTCTGCAGCACGTCCTGACGGCCTTCGGGGCGACGGTCGCCGTGCCGCTGATCCTTGGGCCGGCCATGGGGTTCGACGCGGGGCAGATCGCGATCCTGATCAGTTCCGTCTTCATCTGCTCGGCCATCGCCACGACCGTCCAGGTCATGGTCGGCAGCCGCCTGCCGATCGTGCAGGGCGTGTCGTTCGCGTTCCTCGGTCCCTTCTTCGCCATCATCGCCGCCCACCCCGGTGAGGATGCGATGCGCTACATCGCCGGCGCGATCATCGCCGGCGCCGTGGTCGAGATCATTGTCGGTTTCGGTGGCGTCATCGGGTTCCTGCGCCGCTTCATCACGCCGATCACCATCGCCCCCGTGATCGCCATGATCGGCCTGTCGTTGTACGGCCCCGCGGCTGGCAACTCGGCCGGCAACTGGTGGTTGGCCCTGCTGACCGTCGGCCTCGTATTCGTGTTCTCGCTGATCCTCGCACCGAAGGTGCGCCTGTTCAGCCTGTTCCCGATCCTGATGGCTGTGGTCGGCGCTTATCTTGTCGCGCTGGTGCTGTCGGTCACCGGGGTGTTCGCCGACGACGCTGCCGGCTATGTGAGCTTCGTAGGCATGGACACGGTCGCGTGGTTCCGGGGATTCGAGGTCGGTGGTGGTGGTCTGCTGTTCCCGTGGGGCACGCCGCTGTTCGACCTCGGCTTCTTCTTCGCGGTCCTGGCCGCCTACATCGCCTCGATGATCGAGTCGTTCGGCGACTACCACGCCATCAGTCGCATCGCCACGGGCCACGACCCGTCGACCAAGCAGATCAACCGGGGCATTGGTGCCGAAGGCATCGGGTGCTTCTTCACCGGACTGTTCGGCGGGTTCTCCTCGACGTCGTACTCGGAGAACATCGGCCTGATCGGCCTGACGAAGGTCGCCAGTCGCTACGTCGTGCTCCTGGGCGCCGCAGCGTTGGTCGTGCTCGGCCTGATCGGCAAGATCGGCGCCATCATCGCCTCGATCCCGGTCCCGATCGTCGGCGGGGTCTACCTGGCCCTGTTCGGCCTGATCGCCGCGGTAGGTCTGTCGAACCTCAAGCGGGCTGACATGGACTCGCAACGCAACCTGATGATCGTCGGGTTCGTGCTGTTCATGGGTCTCGTGGTCCCCAGCTACTTCGCCGGTCTCGACGGTGACTGGAACCTGTGGGGGATCGACTGGCTGAGTGACATCGTGCGTAGCGTCGGCAGCTCGGGCATCTCGGTGGCGGCGCTGCTCGGCCTGTTCCTCGACAACGTCATCCCCGGTACCGACGAGGAGCGCGGCATCGGCGCGTACGACGTCGTGCTGCCGCCGGAGGACATGCACGGCTGATCCCACGTTCCGCCAGGCAGTCGAGGGGGCCGCGTCCGCGAGGATGCGGCCCCCGCTGCCACGGGCGGGTCGTGCCGAGGCCGGCCGCAGTGACTCGGTGAGAGTTGCCGAACCGCACGGGCGGGCGGGTGCGTAGGCTCGCCGGCCGACGAGACGAAGGCGGGGCAGGTGGTGGGACGCACGGTGCTCGCGTTCGGCGGCAATGCCATCGCACCCGATGGTGCGGGCACGGCCGCGCAGCAGACCGAGCGGTTGTGGTCGACCATGCGACAGGTCGCCGACCTGGTGGCCGAAGGGCTCACGCAACTCGTGCTCACGCACGGCAACGGTCCGCAGGTCGGCAACGTGCTGATCAAGAACGAACTGGCCAAGGACGTCGTCCCGCCGGTGCCGCTCGACTGGTGCGTCGCGCAGACCCAGGCCACCATCGGATTCACGATCGCTGACACGCTGGCGTTCGAGTTGGCGCAACGCGGCATCGACCGGCCCGTCGTGCCGGTCGTCAGCAGGGTCCTGGTCGATGTCGACGACCCCGGCTTCACCGCGCCCAGCAAGCCGATCGGCCCCTGGCTGCACGACGAGGCCGAGGTGCAGCGGCGCACCGAGGGCGGCCTGGCCTTCCTCCACGACCCGGACCGCGGCTGGCGTCGGCTGGTCGCCTCGCCCGAACCGCGACGCTCGGTCGACCGCCCCGCGGTCGAACTGCTGCTCGACGACGGCGCGATCGTGGTCGCCAACGGCGGTGGAGGCATCCCGGTCGTCGACGACGGCCACGGTCCGTTGCGTGGCGTCGAGGCCGTGATCGACAAGGACCTCGCCGGCGCACTGCTCGCCGAGGAGATCGGCGCGGACAGCTTCGCGATCCTGACCGACGTGCCCGGCGTCGCCGTCGACTTCGGCACCCCCGACCAGCGCTGGCTCGGGACGGTCACCGTCACCGAGTTGCGCGGCTACGCCGCCGACGGCCAGTTCGGTGCCGGCTCGATGGGCCCGAAGGTGGCCGCCGCCTGCCGGTTCGTGGAGCGCACCGGTTCGCGCGCCGTGATCGCGGCGCTCGGCGACGTCGTCGCGGCCGTCCGCGGCCGTGCCGGCACCCAGGTGGTGCCGGGGTGAGGCGGCCGCAACCGCCCGTCGTCGGCGCCAGCGCCAGTGCAGCGATCCGTGACCGGATCGTCGCGTCGCCGGTCCGCGTCGACGTCCTCGCCGTCTTCCCGGCCGCGGTCTACCTGTCCCACCCGGCCGGCATCGTCGCCGTGGTCGCGGCGGACGGCGTGGCCCACCCCAACGCGATCGGGCTCGCCGCCCGGACCTGCGAGCGTCCGTTCGCCGACGTCACGGTCGGCGCGTCCGGCCGGCTCGGCGGGCAGCGCCTCGAGATCCCCGGCCTGCGTGCCGAGGTGCGCCGCTGGTGGCGGCCCCGGCCGGCGCTTCCGACCGTCGCCGCCGACGGACTCAGGCAGGGATGCGACGACCTCGACCTGCTGCTGACCATCGCCGCCCCGCCGTTGCCCCGCGACCTGGCCGCACCGCTGGCCCGTCTGCGGATCGCGATCGAGGGTGGGGACGCGACAGCAGCGGTGGGGCACGCCGACGGACTGCTCGGGCTCGGCCCCGGCCTGACCCCCTCCGGCGACGACCTGCTGTGCGGCCTGCTGTCCGCCGTCGCCCTGCTGGGCCCGGCGGTCGGCGCCGCCACGGACCACCGCGTCGCGGCGGCGCGCACGGTCGGTGACGCCGTCGTCGACCGCGCCACCTCGGCGACGACCTCGATCTCGGCCGCCCTGCTCGCGCACGCCGTCCGCGGCGAGGTCAGTGACGTCGCGGCAGCCGTGCTGCGTGCCCTGGCCGGCCTGCAACCGCTCGCGCCCGCCGTACGCGGTCTGGTCGCCGTCGGTGCGACCTCGGGCCGCGACCTCACGGCAGGCCTCCTCGCCGGTGCCCGCGTGGTCTCGTCCGACGCCTTCACCCCGTCCCCAGCACTCTCCGAGGAGTCCCGCTGATGGTCGACCACCTCGACATCCGCCATGGCGCCTACCACGACTCGGTCAGCCTGATGCAGGTCAGCCGCCGGGTCGGCGACCTCGACGGGGTCGACAAGACCCTGGTCGCCATGGGCACCGAACTCAACCTCGACCTGTTGGCCGGCATGGGTTTCGAGGTGCCCGACGCCGGCCCGAACGACCTGATCGTGGCGATCCGTGCCGACGAGTCGGTGCTGCCGGCCGCGCTGGCCGAGGTCGAGGCCGCCCTCGCAGCCAGCCAGGGTGGTGGTTCCGGCGGCTTCGGTGATGCCCCACCACCACGCACGGTCGCGGCCGCGGTCACGGCCGGCGCCGACCTCGCGCTCGTGTCCGTACCCGGCCGCTACGCCTACGTCGAGGCGATGGATGCGGTGCGCGCCGGCGTGAACGTGCTGGTCTTCAGCGACAACGTGCCGGTCGCGCAGGAGGTCGCGCTCAAGACCGCGGCAGCGGAGCGGGGTGTGCTGGTGATGGGCCCCGACGCCGGGACGGCGATGGTCGCCGGTGTCGGCCTGGGGTTCGCCAACGTCGTGCAGCCGGGTCCAGTCGGTCTCGTCGCGGCGTCGGGCACCGGTGCGCAGCAGCTGACCTGCCTGCTCGACGACGCGGGCATCGGGATCAGCCACGTCCTGGGGGTCGGTGGCCGTGACCTGTCGACGACCGTCGGCGGCCGCTCGACGAAGCAGGCCATGCGGGCTCTCGACGCGGATCCGGCCACCGAACTGATCGTGGTGCTGTCCAAGCCCGCGGACCCCGCGGTGGCCGACGACGTCCGCGCCCTCGCCGACCAACTGGCCACCCCGGTCGTGTTCGCCCTGCTCGGCCCCGACGCCCCGGATCTGACCGCCGCCGCCGCCGCCGTGGCCGTGGCCCTCGGGCATGGCTTCGACGATCCGACCTGGTGGCCCGCGCCCGAGGAACGGCGCGGCACCTACACCGAGTTGCGCGGCCTGTTCGCCGGCGGGACGTTGTGCGACGAGGCCATGCTGATCGCCGCCGCCGGACTCGACGCCCCGATCGCCTCGAACATCCCGCTGCGCCCCGAGTGGAGTCTGACCGAGGGGCTCGACACGCCCGGACACGTCTTCGTCGACTTCGGCGAGGACGAGTTCACGCGCGGCCGGCCCCACCCGATGATCGACCAGGGCCTGCGCCTCGAGCGCATCGCCGCCGAAGCCCGCCGCCCCGGCGAACGGGTGCTGCTGCTCGACGTCGTCCTCGGTCACGCAGCCGACCCCGATCCCGCGGCCCTGCTGGCGCCGGCGATCGCCGAAGCGATCGCGATCGGCGACGACCTCGCCGTCGTCGTCTCGCTGTGCGGCACCGCCGGGGACCCCCAGGGGCGCGACCGCCAGGTCGAGGCACTCGTCGCCGCCGGCGCGTCGGTCCACCTCAGCAACGCCGCCGCGGCCCGCAAGGCCGTCCTACTGCTCGGAGGTGACGCATGACCGAGGCGACCCAACCCCTCCACGGCCTGCTCGCCGGCCCGCCACGCATCGTCACGGCCGGTGTCGAGTTGTTCGAGACCAGCCTGCGGTCGCAGGGGATCGAACCCCTGACGGTGGACTGGCGTCCGCCCGCCGACGACCTGGCCGACGAACTTGCCCGCCTGGCGGCTGACCCTCGCACCGCCGACGCCAACGCCACGGCACTCGAGCGGATCACGTCGGCCGAGCCGCGGTGGGTCGGGGTCGAGACCGCACGCGAGGCGGTCGGGATCGAGACCGGCCAGTTCCTGCACGCCGGGCCGCCCATCACGTGGGAACGGGCCAGCGGACCCATGCGCGGCGCGCTGATCGGCGCGATGCTCTACGAGGGCATGGCGACCACGCCCGACGAGGCGGTCGCGCTCGCCGAACGGGGTGGCATCGACCTCGCCCCCTGCCACTCGCGGCGGGCGGTCGGGCCGATGGCCGGCGTCGTGAGCCCGTCGATGCCGATGTTCGTGATCGAGAACGCGACCTACGGCAACCGCGCTTACTGCACCCTCAACGAGGGCCTCGGCAAGGTGTTGCGTTACGGCGCCTACGGCCCCGAGGTGATCGAGCGGCTGCGGTGGATGCAGGGCGTGCTCGGTCCTGCCATGCGCGCGGCCGTCGAGCGGCTCGGCTCGCTCGACCTCCGGGCGCTGATGGTGCAGGCGCTGCAGATGGGCGACGAACTGCACAACCGCAACCGGGCCGCCTCCTCGCTGTTCGTCCGCGAGGTGGTGCCGCCGCTGCTCGAGGCCGGCATCGACCCGGGCGACCTCGCCGACGTGGTCCGGTTCATCAACGGCAACGAGCACTTCTTCCTCAACCTCGGCATGCCCGCCGGCAAGGCCGCCGTCGACCCGGCCCGTGACCTCCCGGGCTGCACCGTGGCCGTGGCCATGGCGCGCAACGGCACCGACTTCGGCATCCAGGTCTCGGGCACCGGCGACGAGTGGTTCACCGCTCCGGCACAGGTGCCCGACGGGCTCTACCTCGGCGACTACGGCCCCGACGACGCCAATCCCGACATCGGCGACTCGACCATCACCGAGACGTCCGGAATCGGCGGGTTCGCCATGGCGGCCGCACCGGCGATCGTCCGGTTCGTGGGGGGCGAGGTCGGCGACGCGCTGACCGCCACCCGGTCCATGTACGACATCACGCTGGGCGAGCACCCCCACTACCAGATCCCGATCCTGGAGTTTCGCGGCACCCCGGTCGGCATCGACGTGACCCGGGTCGTGCGCAGCGGGATCGTGCCTGCCGTCAACACCGGCATCGCCGGACGTGAGGCGGGGACGGGCCAGGTCGGCGCCGGCCTGGTCGAACCTCCGATGGCGGTCTTCGCCGCGGCGGTCCGTGCGCTGGCCGCCAGGGCGACCGACCCCGTCCAGGTCGACTGAGCGAACCGCGCCCGGCGGCGGGCGCCCGGCGTTAGAGTCGCGCGACCGTGGCCGAGCGGACGGCCACTCACCACTGGCTGGTTGCGTGGACGAGATCGCTGAGGCGGCCGTCGGCCTGTTCATGGCGCTCACCGACGGCGCCGTGGTCCTCGACGTGCTCGAGGACCGTGACGACGTGCGCATCGTCGCGGCCAATCAGGCGATGGCCGCCGGCTTCGGCGGCCCCGCGACCCTGCGGGGGCGACTGGGCAGCGAGTTGTACCCGCCGGCCGAGCTCGCCGACGTGGTCCGCCGCGCCCGCGACACGCTCGCCGCCGGCGTGCCGACCAGCTACGAGGCGGTGCGCGAGCTGCCGCAGGGCCGACTCGTGATCGCGGCGTCGATCGTTCCCATCGGCCCGTCGCGGGTCATCAGCTACGGCCGTGACGTCTCGGAACGGGTCGAGGCGACCCGCCGGCTCGAGCAGCTCGAGGTGCTGGCCGACATCGGCAGCTGGCAGTGGAACCTGCACGACCGGACGCTGCACTGGTCGCGCCAGTACCGCCGCATCCTCGGGGTGTCCGACGACGAGAACCCGACGATCGAGCGGGTCATGGAACTGATCCATCCCGACGACCGCGAGCGCGTCCGCGGCCGGGCCGAGATCACCAGCGCCGGCCAGGACCAGCCCGGCGGCGCGACCTACCGGATCGTGCGACCCGACGGCGAGGAACGTGTCGTCGAGGGCCGGGGTGAACTCGTCAGCGACGACCAGGGCCGGCCGTTGCGCATGTTCGGCACGATCCAGGACGTGACCGAGAGCCACCGTGCCGACGAGGATCGCGGCCGACTCCAGCAGGCGCTGCATCGGCAGAAGCAGGCGCTCGAACTCAACGACAACGTCGTGCAGGGGCTGGCCGCCGCCTGGCTCGCCTTCGACCTCGGCCAGGTCGAGGAGGGCATCGGGCTGGTGCAGCGCACCACCCGTGACGCCCAGAACCTGGTGAACGCGCTGCTTCACGAGGCCGCCGAGAACGAACCGCTCGCACCCGGCGACCTCGCCCGACGGGTACCCGCCAACGTCGACCATCCGGAGGCCGGATGACCTGGCGGCTGGCGCTGGCCGACGACGACGCGACCTTGCGGCGGCTGCTGCGGATGCTGTTCGAGCGCGACGGACGCTTCGAGGTCGTCGGCGAGGCCGCCGACGGCGTCGAGGCCCTGGACCTGCTCGCCGCCGTCGAGGCCGACGTGCTGCTGCTCGACCTGGCGATGCCACGCAAGGACGGACTCGAGGTGCTCACCGAGCTCGACCGTCGCCCGCGCCCCCGCGTCGTCGTCCTGACCGGGTTCGTCGAGCCGGCACTGCGGCGCCAGGTGCTCGACCTCGGCGCCCACGCCTGCCTCGAGAAGGGCGCGGACTTCGCCAGCCTCACCAACGCCGTCGCCGGCGTCGCCACCGCTTAGCGACGGGGTCGATTTCATCCGCGCCGTCCGCCGGTCTGGGGGGCAACGAGGAGCGAAGCGACGAGAAGGGGGACCCAGACCCTCATCTGAGCCGCGCGACGAGGGCGGGCAGGATGTCGACGAGGTCGTCGGCGAAGACCGCGTGGGCCGCTCGGTCGTAGGGGGTCGGCTCGGCGTTGGCCACCACCAGCCGTGACCCGGTCTCGAGCGCCACCTGCGGCAGCGCCGCGACCGGGTAGACCGCCAGCGACGTTCCCAGGGCCAGGAACACCTCGCCCTCGGTCGTGGCCCGGTGCGCCCGGTCGAGTTGTATCGGGCTCAGCGACTGACCGAACGACACCGTCGCGGCCTTGAGCAGGCCGCCGCACCGCTCGCAGTGCGGGTCCTCGTCGCCTTCGCGGACGCGGTCGAGGATCTCGGCCATCGGCGAGCGGGCCGAGCACTCGAGGCACACCACCTCGCGGTTGGTGCCGTGGATCTCGATGACCCGTCCGGGGCTGTTGCCGGCGTCCTGGTGCAGCCCGTCGGTGTTCTGCGTCACCAGGGTGTCGAGGTGGCCCAGCCGTTCGAGTTCCGCGATCGCGACGTGGGCGTCATTGGGCCGGGGCGCGACATCGGTCCGTGCCACCCGCCGCCGCCAGATGTCGCGCCGGGTCTCGGGCTCGCTCAACCACACCTCGATCGTGGCGCGGCGTTCGGCGGCGGGGTCACGGGTCCACACGCCCTGCGGGCCGCGGTAGTCGGGGATGCCCGAGGCGGTCGAGACGCCGGCGCCGGTCAGCAGCACGACGCGGGCCGCGGCGGCGATCCACTCGGCCACCTCGTCCAGCACCTCGCGCGTCTCCTGCCGTGACCTCGTCGGTGGCACACGGTACGGCGGCAGCGGCCGCGACGGGTCCGATCAGCACGGTCGCACAGCGCTTGCGGCACCGATTCGGCAGACGTTGACGAGCGTCGGGCCGCCGCCCTTCGCTACCGTCGCCCGCTCGCGGGGCGCGGAGACCTTGCCCGCGCGGCGGACGTGGAGACCGCATGCGGGAGCCGGGAGCGGCAGGAGCCATGAGCACGTGAAACCGCCGGCGTTCGCCTACCACGCCCCCCGATCCCTGGAGGCGGGCCTCGACCTGCTCGCCGACCTCGGCGCGGACGCGAAGGTGCTGGCCGGCGGACAGAGCCTGGTTCCCATGCTCAACATGCGCCTGGTCGCCCCGGCCGCGTTGGTCGACATCCGCCATCTCGACGACCTCGACCGGGTCGAGGTGGCCGACGGGGTCGTGCGGGTCGGCGCCCGGGTCACGCACACCAGACTCGAACGCGACGACGATGTCGCCGCCGCCCTCCCGCTGTTGCGCGAGGCCCTGCGGCTGGTGGCCCACCCGGTCATCCGCAACCGCGGTACCAGCGTCGGCTCGGTGGTCCATGCCGACCCGGCCGGTGAACTGCCCGCCGTCGTCGCCCTGCTCGACGCGACGCTCGAGCTGACCTCGCTCGCCGGGACCCGCACGGTCAGCGGCGCCGACGTCTTCGCCGGTCCGCTCGAGTGCGCGTTGCGACCGGGGGAACTGGCGACGGCGGTCACGTTCCCGCGACTCGAGTCGGGAACCGGCACCGCGATCGAGGAGTTGGCCCGCCGCCACGGCGACTACGCGCTGGCCGGCGTCGCCGTCCGGGTCGACCTCGACACCGACCGTCACGTCAGCGGCGCCAGTGCCGCCTTCTTCGGGGTCGGCGGGATGCCGCACCCGATCGATCTCACCGGGCCGCTGCGTGGGCAGCCCGCGGACACCCTCGACGTCACCGACGCCGTCGGAGCAGCACGGGCGCGGCTCGATCCCGACGACGACATCCACGCGACCGCGAGCTACCGGCGTCACCTCGCCGGCGTACTGCTCGAACGGGCGCTGCAGCGCGCCGCACGGCAGGCCGCCGCGCGGCCGGAGGTGCTGACGTGAGCGAGGAACTGCACGAGGTCTCGGTCACGGTCAACGGTGCGCTGCACCGCGCCGCCGTGCCCGCACGGCGCCTGCTGTCGGACTTCCTGCGCCACGACCTGCGCCTGACCGGCACCCACGTCGGCTGCGAGCACGGCGTCTGCGGCGCCTGCACGATCCTGCTCGACGGCGCCCCGGTGCGCTCGTGCCTGACGTTCGCGGTGTCGGTCGACGGCGCCGCGATCACCACCGTCGAGGGACTGGCCGCCGAGGACGGCACCCTGCACCCGGTCCAGGCCGCCTTCCAGGACTGCCACGGTCTGCAGTGCGGCTTCTGCACCCCCGGCATGGTCATCAGCGCCTGCGGGTTCCTGGCCGACCATCCGAACCCTGACGCGGACGAGATCCGCGAGGGCATGGCCGGCAACCTGTGCCGCTGCACCGGCTACGCCGGCATCCTGGCCGCCGTCGAGCAGGCGGCCGGGACCCTGCGCGACTCCGGCGCCGACCCCCGCGCACGGCACGGAGGTGGCGCATGAGCACGCGCCAGTTCGGCGTCGCCGTCGCACGGGTCGAGGACCCACGCCTGCTGCGCGGCGAGGGCCGCTACCTCGACGATCTCGGCCACGATGCGCTGGCGGTCGCGATCCTGCGCAGCCCGCACGCCCACGCCCGCATCCTCGACATCGACGTCACCGACGCGCTCGACGTCGACGGGCTGGTCGCGATCTACACCTACGAGGACCTGCCGCCACGGCTGCAACAGCCTCTGCCCCTGCTGATCCCGCATCCGGCGCTGACCGCGCCGGTCACGCAGAAGGTGCTGGCCGACGGCGAGGTCAACCACGTCGGCGAGGCGATCGCGATGATCGTCGCGACCGACCGCTACGTCGCCGAGGACGTCCTCGACCGCATCCGCGTCGATTTCGAGATCCTGCCCGCGGTGGTCGACCTCGAGGCCGCGGTCGCGGGCGGCGCCGACGTGCACGAGCAGGTGCCCGGCAACGTCGCCGCCGAACTGGTCCAGACGATCGGTGACGCGGGGGCGGCCATCGCCGCAGCACCGCACCGCCTGAAGCTGCGGCTCGACATCGAACGCTCGGCGTCGACGCCGCTGGAGGGCCGCGGCGTCCACGCCCGCTGGGACCCCGACGACCGGCGGCTGCGCGTGCACACCTCGACCCAGGCGCCGACCAGCGTCCGGGCCGCGATCGCGACCTTCCTCGAACTCGACTTCGCGCAGGTCGACGTGGTCGTGCCCGACGTCGGCGGCGGCTTCGGGGTCAAGATCATGCACCCCTGGCCCGAGGAGATCCTGGTGCCGTGGGCGGCGCGCCTGCTCGGCCGCGAGGTCAAGTTCACCGAGGACCGCCACGAGCACTTCGTCTCGGCCAACCACGAGCGTGGCCAGGTCCAGTGGGTCGAGGTCGGCTTCGACGACGACGGCCGCATCCTCGGCCTCGACGTGACGTTCCTGCACGACCACGGCGCCTACATCCCGTACGGCCTGATCGTGCCGATCATCACCTCGACCCAGTTGCTCGGGCCGTACAAGATCGAGCACTACCGGGTCGAGTTCCGCAGCGTCTACTCCAACAAGACCCCGGTCACGCCCTACCGCGGCGCCGGACGCCCGCAGGGCTGCTTCCTGATGGAGCGCACGGTCGACGCGATCGCGACCGAACTGGACCTCGACCGGACCCTGGTCCGCGAGCGCAACTTCATCCAGCCCGCCGAGATGCCCTACGCGTTCGGGCTGATGTTCCAGGACGGCCGCGACTACACCTACGACTCGGGCGACTTCCCCGCGTCCCTGGCCAAACTCAAGGACCTCGTCGACTGGGACGGTTTCCCGGCCCGCAAGGCCGCGGCGGCCGCCGAGGGCCGACAGCTCGGCATCGGCCTGGCCTGCTACGTCGAGGGCACCGGCGTCGGCCCCTACGAGGGCGGCCACGTCCTGGTCGAACCCAACGGCACGGTGCAGGTCGCGACGGGCCTGAGCACCCAGGGCCAGGGGCACCAGACCGCGTTCGCGCAGATCGTGGCCGACGAACTCGGGGTCCCGTTCGAACAGGTCAAGGTCGTCACGGGCGACACCAGGCGGTTCCCGTATGCGGTCGGCACGTTCGCCTCGCGTGCCGCGGTGATGTCGGGCAACGCGGTCCACCTCGCGGCGAAGAAGGTGCGCGAGAAGGCGTTGCAGTTGGCGTCGGACGCGCTCGAGGTCGACGTCGAGGACCTCGAACTCGTCGACGGGCGGGTGCAGGTCACCGGCAGCCCCGACACGTCGCTGCCGCTGTCGATGCTGGCCACCCTGTCCAACCCGCTGCGCTACGCCTTCGACGAGCACGCCAAGGCCGCGACCCAGTTCGCCGGCCCCAACGACCCGGACAAGCCCCCCGTCGCCGAGGGCCAGACGCCCGGACTCGAGGGCACCGACTACTACTCGCCGGTGCGGTCCACGTTCGCCAACGGCATGCATGCGGTCGAGGTCGAGGTGGATCCGGCCACGTCCGACATCAAGGTGCTGCGCTACGCGGTCGTCCACGACTGCGGCAACCTGATCAACCCCACCATCGTCAGGGGCCAGGTCCTCGGCGGTGTCGCGCAGGGTGTCGGCGGCGCGCTGTACGAGAAGATGGCCTACGACGAACACGGCCAACTGCTCAACGCCAGCTTCATGGACTTTCTGATGCCCTACGCGACCGAGATCCCGCCGGTCGAGATCGACCACCTCGAGACGCCGTCGCCGCTCAACCCGCTTGGCATCAAGGGCGCGGGCGAGGCGGGCGTCATCCCCGGGTCGGCCGCGATCGCCGCAGCCATCGAGGACGCGACCGGCGTCGCGGTCCGCGCCATGCCGATCTCCCCGTCGCAGTTGCACGAACTGCGCCTGGCCGCAGGAGGAACCACGTGAAGGTCTCCGGGACCCACAACGTCGCCGCGTCACGCCAACAGGTGTGGGACGCGCTGCAGGATCCTGGGGTCCTGGCCCGCACCATCCCCGGGTGCGAGACGCTCGAGGTGACCGGCGAGGACGCGTACGCGGCCACGATCACCGCGGGGGTCGCCAGCGTCAAGGGGACCTACCAGGGGCAGGTCCGGCTCACCGACAAGTCCGCGCCGACGGGCTACCGCCTCCATGCCGAGGGCGCGGGCGCGCCGGGCACCATCCGCGCCGAGGCCGTCATCCGACTCGACCAGGTCGACGCGGACACCACCTGCGTCGTCTACGAGGCTGACGCGGTGATCGGCGGCATGATCGGCGGCGTCGGCCAGCGCATGATTGCCGGCGTGGCCAAGAAGACGGCCGGCGACTTCTTCGCCGCGATCGAACGCGAACTGCTCGGCGGCCCCGTCGTCAGCACCCCGGCCGTGACAGCGGCTGCGCCGGCTGCGGCGGCGGAGGTCGGCCGGGTGTTCTCGGGGGCGCCGGTCAGCGTGGCGGCACCCCGCGACGCGGGCCGCCTGGTCGGCCTGCTCGCCGCGTTCGGGCTCGGCGCGCTGGTTGCGCTGGCGGGGGTGCTCGTCGGCCGTCGCATGCGCCCGTGAGCGCGACCACGCTGCGCACCGTCGCCGGCATCCGTGCCGCGCTCGAGGCGGGCGAGGTCTCGGTCGTCGAGGTCGTGCAGGACCACCTCGACGCCATCTCGCGCCGCGAGGACGACCTGCGTGCCTGGGCGCACCTCGACCCCGAACTCGCCCTGGCACGCGCCCGGGCCCTGGACGCGCTCCCGGCCGATGCCCACGGGCCCCTGCACGGTGTCCCGGTCGGTGTGAAGGACATCGTCGACACCGACGACCAGCCGACAGAGCACGGCTCGCCGATCTACGCCGGCCGCCGACCGTCCGCCGACGCCACCGCTGTCGCCCGGTTGCGCGACGCCGGTGCCGTGATCCTCGGCAAGACCGTCACGACCGAGTTCGCCCTGTTCCAGCCGGGCCCGACCCGCAACCCGCACGACCTCTCACGCACGCCGGGCGGCTCGTCGAGCGGTTCTGCGGCGGCGGTCGGCGCGGGCACGCTGCCACTGGCGATCGGCACGCAGACGGCCGGCTCGGTGGTCCGCCCGGCATCGTTCTGCGGCGTCGTCGGCGCCAAGCCCACCTTCGGGGCGGTCCCACTCGACGGCGTGAAGCTGTGCTCGCACAGCCTCGACACGGTCGGCCTGCTCGGCAGCGACGTCGAGGGTGTCGCGCTCGGCCTCGGCGTCATGGCCGACGACCCGGACGGGTTCGTGCCCGCCGACCTCGGGCCGCGACCCCGCATCGGGTTCGTGCGCACGCCGTGGTGGCACGACGTCGAACGCAGCGCCCGGCACCGCATCGCCGACGCGGTCGAGCGCCTGGCCGGTGACGTCGAGGTGGTCGAGGTCACGCTGCCGCCGGCGTTCGCCGGCCTCGTCGATGCGCAGCAGGTCGTGATGGGCGCGGAGGTCCTCAGTGCTCTCGTCGACGAGATCGCCGGACACCCCGGTCAACTGAGCGCTCGGCTGCGGGCCTACCTCGACGACGCGCGGCAACTGGTCGACGACTACACAGACGCCCTGGCGCTGCGCGAGACCTGCCGCCGGGAACTCCCCGAGGTGTTCGCACAGGCCGACGTGCTGCTCGCGCCGAGCGTGCTCGGCGAGGCACCCGACGCCGCGACGACCGGCGACCCGATGCTGTGCCGGGCCTGGACGCTGCTGGGCACACCGACCGTCTCCGTCCCCGGGCTGACCGGCGCCGACGGGCTGCCGCTGGGCGTGCAGACCATCGCCCGGCCGGGGGACGACGCCCGGGCGCTCGGGGCGGCGCGGCTGCTCGCCGGCCTGCTGTCGGACATGACCACGAGGAACGACCGTGCCTGACTCCTCCGCTGCCGCCCGCGGTGTCCGCATCGGCATCGACACCGGCGGCACGTTCACCGACGTCGTCGCCGTCGAAGCCGGCACCGGCCGCATCGTGACGACCAAGACCCCCTCGACCCCCGCCGATCCGTCCATCGGGTTCCTCGACGGCGTCCGCAAGGTGCTCGACATCCTCGGCGCGAGCGGCGACGACGTCACCGGCGTCTCGCACGGCACGACGGTCGCGACCAACGCGCTGCTCGAGGACGCCGTCGAACGGGTCGGCCTGATCACCACCGAGGGCTACCGCCACATCCTCGAGATCGCCCGGCAGTCCGTGCCCGACGGCTACGGCAACAGCTACTTCTGGATCAAGCCCGACCGGATCGTCCCGGTCGACCTGGTCCGCGAGGTCGGCGGTCGCCTCGACCACACCGGCGCCGAGGTGCGCCCGTTCGACGAGGCCGGCGCCGCCGAGGTGGCGCGCTGGTTCCGCGACCGGGGCATCGACACCATCGGCGTGTGCCTGCTGCACAGCTACGCCGACGACGACCACGAACGCCGCCTGCGCGACATCCTGCTCGCCGAGCACCCGGACGCGGTCGTGTCGCTGTCGAGCGAGGTGCTGCGCGAGTACCGCGAGTACGAGCGCACCGTCACCACCCTGGTCGACGCGTCGGTCAAGCCGAAGGTGACCCGCTACGTCCGCAACATCGCCGCCCGCCTCGACGAGGCGACAGGGGGTGGACGGGACGTCCCCTTCTACGTGATGAAGTCCAACGGCGGGGTGATCAGCGGCGACGAGGTGGTCCACCAGCCGATCACCACGGTGCTGTCCGGGCCGGCCGCGGGCGCGCTGGGCGCGGCGCTGGTCGCCGGCGAGGCGGGCTACGACAAGCTGTTGACCTGCGACGGCGGCGGCACGTCGACCGACGTGTCGGTCGTGCTCGGGGGCGAACCGACGTTGACCACCGAGGGGTCCGTCGGCCGCTTCCCGTCGAAGATCCCGATGATCGACATCGTCACGGTGGGCGCGGGTGGCGGCTCGATCGCCTGGATCAGCCCCGAGGGGACGCTGAAGGTCGGCCCACGCTCGGCCGGCGCGGACCCGGGACCGATCTGTTACAGCAAGGGCGGGGCCGAACCGACCGTCACCGACGCCCACGTGTTCCTCGGCCGCATCCCGCCCCACCTGCTGGGCGGCGAGATCCCGCTGGACCGCGACGCGGCCCGTGAGGGGGTCGAGATCCTGGCCGGCAAGCTCGGCCTGTCACCCGAGGACGCCGCGCGCGGCATCCTCGAGATCTCGGCCTGGAACCAGGCCAACGCGATCCGTCAGGTCACGGTCAAGCGCGGCCTCGACGTGCGCGACTTCACGATGGCGGCGTTCGGGGGCTCCGGCCCGTTGCTGGTGTGCCGGCTGATCGACATCCTCGGCCTGCCCGCCACGATCGTGCCGCGCGACCCCGGCAACCTGTCGGCGTTCGGTCTGCTGACCGTCGACGTCAAGAACGACTACGTGCAGACCCATGTCGTGCGCGACGACGTGGTCGACCGTGACGAGTTGGCGGCCGTGTATGCCGCCCTGCAGACCCGGGCGGCGGACGCGCTGGACCGCGAGGGGTTCGACCGCGGCGTCCACCGCTACGTCCGCACCGCCGACCTGCGCTACGACGGCCAGGCGTTCGAGGTCCGCGTGCCCGCGCCGGACGGGCCGATCGACGAGTCGTTCCAGCGCGCCGTCGTCGACGCCTTCCACGACGAGCACGAGCGCCTGTACGGCTACGCCTACCGGCCCGACCCGGAGCTGTCGGGCAGCGAGCACCGCCACCGCCACCCGGTCGAGTGGGTCAACCTGCGCGTCACCGGTGTCGGCCCGATCCCACGCCCGTCGCTGCCCCACCTCGACGCCGGCGACGGCGACCCGGCACGGGCACGCACCGGGACCCGGCCGGTCGTGTTCGACGCCGACGCGGTCGAGACCGCCGTCTACGACCGCGACCGCCTGCTGGCCGGCGACGTAATCACCGGTCCGGCCATCGTCGAGGAGTTCGGCTCGACCGTGCCCGTCCATCCCGGCTTCGTCGCCCGTGTCGACGACCTCGCCAACCTCGTCATCACCGCGGAGGGCGCCCGATGACCGTGACCGACCTCGCCCCCGGTGCCGTCGACCCGATCGTGCTCGAGATCGTGCAGGGCACCCTCGCATCGATCGAGAAGGAGGTCGAGGACGCGATCGGTCGCACGTCGCGCTCGCCGATGATCCGCGACGCCCACGACTACCGCGCCGGCATCCACGACGCGAAGCTGCGCAAGCTGACCGGCCGCTCGTACTCGGCACTGGTGCACCCGGTGGCACGCGACTTCCCGCTGCACACCATGCGGCCGGGCGACGTGTTCTTCCACAACGACGTCTACCTGTCCGAGGGTGGCATCGGCCACCTGCCCGACCTGTGCGTCACCGTCCCCGTCTTCCACGACGAGCGGGTCGTCGCGTTCGTGCAGGCCTTCGGCCACCACGACGACATCGGCGGCGGTGTGCCCGGATCGATGCCGTCGGGGGCCCGCAGCGTGTTCGAGGAGGGCCTGATGGTCCCCCCGATCAAGCTGTGGGACCAGGGCGTGCCCAACCAGGCCGCGCTGACGATCATGACCCGCAACTCGCGCATGCCCGAGTCGCTGGCGGGCGACCTCGACGCCGAGTGCTCGGCGTGTCTGATGGGTTCGCGTCGCCTGTCGGAGGTGTTCGAGCGCTATGGGGTCGAGACCGTCGAGGCCTGCTTCGACGCGATCGTGGCCAACAACACCGACACCTACCGGCGCGAGATCCTGCCCAAGATCCCCGACGGCACCTACGTGTGGGAGGACTACGCCGAGCACGACGGTGTCGACGAACCCAGGCTCCACCGTCAGCGCATCACCCTGACCAAGGAGGGGGGCGACACCGACGCCGCGCGGCTGGTCATCGACTTCACCGGCACCTCGCCGCAGGCCAAGGGGCCGATCAACCACTGCGGCGACTACGCCGACGGCAACTTCCTCAAGAAGTGGCTGGCGCCGATCCTGCGCAACCTCGCCGACACCCCCGAGCGGATGGCCGAACTCGACGTCAACGAGGGCATCGTCGACCTGATCGAGATGCGCTTCCCCGACAAGGGCACGCTGCTGACCCCGATCTTCCCGGCCCCGACCAACGCGCGGACGTTCGTGATCCTGCGCCTGCTCGGCGTCCTGGCCGGCGTGCTCGCCAAGGCCACGGGCGGTCGTATGCCGGCCGACCAGGAGACGATCCGCTACACGGGCGTGTACGGCACCCGGGCCGACGGCACCTCGTACCTGATGCGCGAGGTGCTCGGCGGCGGGTCGGGGGGGCGCTACTACTCCGACGGCGAGGACACGATCCACGTCGTGCCCGATTCGCGCAACCTGCCCAGCGAGTTCACCGAGTCCCGCTTCCCGTTCCGCGTCGAACGGCTCGGCCTGGCGATCGACTCGGGCGGGCCCGGGCAGTACCGCGGCGGCCTCGGCTACGACAAGTGGATCCGCATGCTCGAGGACGCCTCGTTCATGTCGATCGCCGACCGCTCGATCCTGTCGTGCTGGGGCGTCAACGGTGGCCGCGCCGGTGCCCCGTTCCGTGTCACGGTCGACCCCGGCGGTCCGAACGAGCGCGAACTCGAGGGTCTGGTCGACGACGAGCCGATCGCCGCCGGCGAGGTGATCCGCATCCGCACGACCGGCGGCGGCGGCTGGGGCGACCCGCTGGAACGCGACGTCGACCTCGTCGTCCGCGACGTGCAGTGGGGCAAGATCAGTCGCGACGGCGCCCGCGACGACTACGGCGTGGTGGTCACCGGGTCCGACGACGACCCACGAGCCGACCACGACGCCTCGGTCGCCCTGCGTGCGAGGCTGCGCGAGGAGCGCGGCGAGCAGCCGGCGTTCTTCGACCGCGGTCCCGGTTACGCGACCCTGGATCCCGACGGCCGTGCCTACCCCGACGTCGACCTGCGCTGAGGCCGATCGGGTGTCCGTGCGGTCATCCGGCCGTGGCGGCCGGCCCCGCCAACGCCCACCGGGCCGCGTAGCCGGGATCGGTCGCCAGCAGGTCGGCGTGGCGACCACGGGCGACGGGTCGCCCGCCGTCGAGCACGACCACCTCGTCGACGACGGGGAGCACGCGCAGGTCATGGGTCAACAGCAGCACGCTGCGGTCGCCGGCGGCACGCAGGGCGTCGCGCAGGAACGCCCGCCCTGTGATCGTGTCGAGGTCCGCGCTCGGTTCGTCGAGCACCAGCACCGGTGGCCGGGCCAGGAGCGTGCGCGCCAGCGCCAGGCGGTGGCGCTGGCCCGCCGACAGGGCCGCGCCGCGTTCGCCGACGGGTGTGTCGAGTCCGCGCGGCAGCTCGGCGACGAAGCCGTCCACCTTGGCCGCCCGCAGCGCGGCCCACAGGGCGGCATCGTCGGCGCCGGGGCGGACCAGCCGGAGGTTGTCGGCGATGGTGCCGGCGAACACGTGGGCCTGCTGCGGCGTCAGGCCCACGATCGCCCGCAGGTCGTCGCCGGGGAGGTCGCGCAGGTCCGTCCCGGTCAGCGTGAGCGTGCCGCCGCGGGGATCGAGGAACCGCACGACCAGGTTGGCGATCGTCGACTTGCCGGCGCCCGAGCGGCCGACGACGGCCACGCGCCGCCCCGGCGGGACGACCAGATCGAGGCCGATGATCGCGTCCCGGTCGGCCCGCGGGTAGCGGGCGTCGACCCGGTCGGCCACGAGCGGCCCGGCGACGGCGAGGCCCGACCCGGTGGCTCCGTCGACCGGTGGCGGCGCGTCGAGGACCGCGCCCAGGCGCCGGGCGGCCGCCCGGGCGCTGGTCAGCGACTGGACCGCGACCGGCAGGGGGGCCACCGCCTCGGCGAGTGCGAGCCCGAGCACGACGATCGCGCCGAACAGCACGCCGTCCAACGTGCCGCGGCCAACGGCGGGCACGCCGACGGCTGCCAGCGCCAGGACCGTGGCGCCCAGGACCACCTGGACGAGCACGTCGGCGCGTGCGGCCCGGGCGGCCAGTGACCCGTCGTGACGGGCGACGGCCGTGTCGGCGGCCTGCACCCGCTCCAGCGCGGGGGACACCCGCCCCAGCAGCCGCAGTTCCGGGGCGGCCGCCAGCAGATCGACCAGTTCCGCGGCGAGGCGACCACGCGCGGCCGCCAGTGCCCGGGCAGGCCGACGGGCCCGCCACCACGACCACGCGGGGATCAGCAGGCCCGCGGCGACCACGGCCGCGGCGAGCACGGCGGCCGCCGGCGGGAAGAGAGCTGCGGTGGCGGCCACGACCGCGGCGCCGGCGATGGTGCCGCTGGCCAACGGCACGACGCCGCGCACGAGCGCGGTCTGCAGCCGGTCGAGGTCGCCGACGACCCGCGCCAGCAGGTCGCCGGTGCGGTGGGCCGCGAGGCCGGCCGGGGCGCGCTCGGCGAGCCGGTCGAAGGTCGTGGTCCGCAGGTCGGCTACCACGCGGAGGGCGACGTCGTGGCCGGCCAGCCGCTCGGCGTAGCGGGTCACGGCCTTGCCCAGCGCGAGCGCCCGGACGGCCACGATCGCCACCATCAGCTCCAGCACGTTGTCGGTGACCGCGGCGGCCGCGATCAGTCCCGTCGACACCGACACCAGCGCGATGCCGGTCACGGGGGTCAGGGCGCCGCTGAAGACGGCGAGCGCCAACGGGCGCAGATGCGCACGCAGGGCGCCGCGCAGCATCGGCGCCGAGGTGGCCGTCGCCGTCGCCGGCGCCGCCGCACCTGGCCCGCTCGACGCCCCGGGTAGCGGCGTGAGATCCGGCGCCGCCGGTCGCAGTTCGTCGGGTTCGAGTGGCCGGGACGCGGCGACGAGGCCGGCGAAGGCGCCATCGGCCCGGCGGAGATCGGCGGGGCGCCCCTGTTCGACCAGGCGGCCGCCGTCGAGCACGACCACCCGGTCGGCCCGTTCCGCGACGGCCACCCGGTGGGTGACCACCAGCACGGTCCGCCGGCTGCGGAACCGGTCCAGGGCGGCGAGCAGGAGCCGTTCCGAAGCGGCGTCGAGGTCACCGCTCGGCTCGTCGAGCACCACGAGTCCCGCGGGCCGCAACAACGCCCGCGCCAGCGCGAGGCGGTGCTGTTGGCCGGCGGACAGTTGCGCGCCGCCGCTGCCGACGAGCGTGTCGAGGCCCTGCGGCAGCGTCCGGACGTCCTCGTCGAGTCCGACCTCGGCCAGGGTCCGCCACAGTGCCTCGTCGGCGACCACCAGGTCGTCGGGCAGACCCAGCGCGACCACCTCGCGCACGCTGCCCCGCAGGGGTGTCGGGCGGTGCGGCACCCAGGCGATCCGTGCGTGCCAGGCATCCGGGTCGAGGTCGCCGAGCGGGACGTCGCCGACGCGCACGGCGCCGGCCGTTGGTGCATGCAGCCCCACCAGCACCGACAGCAGCGTGGTCTTGCCCGCGCCCGACGGACCGAGCACCGCCACCTGGCTGCCGGGTTCGAGCGTCAACGAGACGTCAGTCAGCGCCGGGGTCGCGCGGCCCGGGTGGACGACCGTGAGGTGGTCGAGCCGGACCGGGACGCGCGCCGGGTCGGGCGCCGGACGCCGACGGTGACCGTCCGCGACCGGCGGAACCTCGTCGGGTTCGAGCAGGGCGAGCAGGCGGTCCGCGGCCGCGGCACCGTCCTCGTTGGCGTGGAACTGCTGGCCCAGATGCCGCAACGGCAGGAACGCGTCGGGGGCCAGGAGCAGCGCGAACAGGACCGGTTCGAGCGTTGCCTCGCCGCGGGTGAGCCGCACGCCCGCGAAGACGGCAATGGTGGCGACGCCGAGCGCCGACAACAACTCGAGCACGAGCGCGGACAGGAAGGCGACCCGCAGCGTCTGCATGGTGGTGACGCGCAACCGGTCGGCGGCCGTGCGCACGCTGTGCCGCACCGTCGCCACGGCCCGGGCGGCCCGGATGGTCGGCAGACCCTCCAGCACCGCCAGCAGTTGACCCGACAGCGCGGTCAGGCTGCGGAAGCGACGGCGGGTCGCGCGTCGCGCCGCGAGCCCGATCAGGACCATGAACACCGGCACGAGCGGCAGGGTGAGCGCCAGGATCACGGCCGTGGTCGCGTCCCGTGTCCACGCCGCGACGAGCAGCACCGGCGGTACGACGGCGGCGCGGGCCAGGGCCGGCAGGTAGCCGACGAAGGTGCCGTCGATGGCGTCCGCGCCGTCAGTGAGCGTCGCCACGAGCCCGCCGGTGTCGGTGTCCGGCTCCACCTCGCCACGGGCGACGCCTCCCAGGACGGCCGTCCGCAGCCGGGACTTGACCGTCGACGACGTGCGTTGGCCCAGTGCAGCCGTCGCCCACGTCGCCACCGCATGCGTGGCGACGGCCGCGGCGAACCAGCCCAGTGGGGCGCGCAACTGCACGAGTCCGGCCCCGCCGAGGAACGTGCGCGCGACCACGGCGGCGAGCCCGGCCGCCTGCACCACCAGCGCCGCGGCCGACACGGTCGCAAAGACGACCGTCAGCGCGAGGTGGCGCCGAACGGCAGGGTCGAATCGGAGCAGCCGCGGGTCGACCGGTGGGCGCCCCTGGCCGGTTGCGGCACGCCGCCGTAGCGCGGCCAGGGGTCCGGTCATCCCGGCCCACCCACCGGCAGCTTCGGTTCCTCACCACCCTGGTTGCGGTCGCGGCGCGCCAGTCGGCGTTCGAGCACCTGCAACGGCGTGTCGGTCGGCGCCGACACGGCGTCGCGGCTGACGCGGTGACGGAACACCCAGTACGTCCACGCCTGGTAGGCGAGGACCAGCGGCAGGAACAGCAGCGTCGCCCACGACATCAGCGTCAAGGTCAGGTCGCTGGCCTTGCTGTTGGCGATCGTGAGCGAGAAGGCCGGGTCGAGGCTCGAGACCAGCACGCGCGGATAGAGGTTGAGGAACAACGTGAGCGTGACCAGGGCGATCAACGAACTGGTGGCCACGAACGCCCACCCGGGCTTGCGTTCGATGACGAACACCCAGGCCGCGAGCCCGGCGCCCATCGCCGCGATCGGGATGATGCCGGGCACGACACCGGTGTCGCCGGCGCCGAGCGCGTTGGCGTAGGTCCACAGCAGGAACCCGATCGTGCCGATCGCGACCGTGCCGGCGAACCACCCGGCCGCCCGCTGGGCGCGTTCCGCCAACTCGCCCTCGGTCTTGAGGGCCAGGTACGCGGCGCCGTGGAGGAGGAACGCCGTCACGGACACGATGCCGCCCAGCAGCGCGTACGGCGAGAGCAGGTCGAAGAACCCGCCGACGTAGTTGCCGGTGCCGTCGATCGCGATGCCGCGCACGATGTTGGCGAACGCGACCCCCCACAGCACGGCCGGGACGAGGCTGCCCCAGAAGATGGCCTGGTCCCACCACCACCGCCAGCGGGCCTCGTCACGCTTGCCGCGGAACTCGAAGGCGACCCCGCGCACGATCAGTGCCAGCAGGATGAGCAGCAGGGGCAGATAGAACGAACTGAACAGGGTCGCGTACCAGGCCGGGAAGGCCGCGAACGTCGCGCCGCCGGCCGTCAGCAGCCACACCTCGTTGCCGTCCCACACGGGTCCGATCGTGTTGATCATCACCCGGCGGTCGACGTCGTCGTGCGCCAGCACGCGGCTGAGCATGCCGACCCCGAAGTCGAACCCCTCCAGGACGAAGTAACCGATCCACAGCACCGCGATCAGGGCAAACCACAGGGTCTCGAGGTTCCACCAGTCCATCGTCGTCACCCCTCTAGTACGCGCCCAGCGGCGCGAAGGTGCGGTGGTCGTCGTCGAGGTCCTCGTCGACCAGTGGTGGCGGACCGGTGCGGATCTGGCGCCGCAGCAGTCCGAGGGTGACGACCAGGAGCACCCCGTACACGACCGTGAAGGACAGCAGGCTGGTCAGCACGTAGCTGCTGCTGACGGCGGGCGAGACGCCGTCGGCGGTGTGCATCACCCCGAAGACGACCCAGGGCTGGCGTCCCATCTCGGTCATGAGCCAGCCGGTGGTGTTCGCCAGGATCGGCAGCCCGATCGCCAGCGGCAGGGCGCGCAGCCACCACCGGGTCCAGCGGGCGTCGGGGTCGGCGATACGCCCCTTCAGCGAGAACAGCAGGCCCAGCGCGGCCAGCCCGATCATCAGCATGCCGGCGCCGACCATCAGGCGGAACGACCAGTACGTGACCCCGATGTTGGGCCGGTAGTCGCCCGGTCCGTAGGTCTGTTCGTACTCGGCCTGCAGGTCGTTGATGCCCTCGACGGTGCCGTCGAGGCTGTTGGTGGCCAGCAGCGACAGCGCCCCGGGAATCTGGATGTTGAAGCGGTTGCGGCCCTGCTCGATGTCGCCCACGGCGAACAGCGACCAGCCGGCCGACGACTCGGTGTCCCACAGGGCCTCCGCGGCAGCCATCTTCATCGGCTGCTGGCGCGTCATGAGCTGCGACTGGGCGTGGCCGACGAAAGCGACGCCGAGCGAACTGATCAGCGCGATCGTCACCGCGACCCGCGCCGAGGACGCGAACACGTCGGTGTCCCGCTTCCGCAGCAGGTAGTAGGCCGAGACGCCGAGGACGAGGAACGCACCGGTGGCCCAGGCCGCCAGGATCGTGTGCGGGAACTGGGTCATCAGGTGCGGGTTGGTCAGGACCGCCACGAAGTCGGTCAGCCTGGCCTGCCCCGTCACCGGGTCGATCTCGTAGCCGACCGGCCAGTGCATCCACGAGTTGGCGGCGAGGATGAAGAAGGCCGAGACGTGGGTGCCGAGCACCACCAGCCAGATCGAGGCGAGGTGCAAACGGGGCGGCAGCCGGTCCCAGCCGAAGATCCACAGGCCGAGGAACGTCGACTCGAGGAAGAAGGCGAGCAGCGCCTCGAGGGCCAGTGGTGCGCCGAAGATGTCGCCGACGAAGCGGGAGTAATCGGACCAGTTCATGCCGAACTGGAACTCCTGCACGATCCCGGTGACCAGCCCCATCGCGAAGATGATCAGGAACACCTTGCCCCAGAACTTCGCCAGACGGCGGTAGCGCTCGGCGCCGGTGCGCACGTACTGGGTGTGGAAGATCGCGACGAGAGGTGCGAGGCCGATCGTCATCGGCACGAAGAAGAAGTGGTAGATGGTCGTGCTGCCGAACTGCAGGCGGGCGAGGTCGAGGGCGTCCAAGGCGGCGGCTTTCAGACGTCGCCGACGCGCCAGGCGGGAGCGCACGCCGGCGAAGATGGGCACCCCGAGCCTGCGGCGCGCTGACCGACGGAACCAGGGTCGGTCGGCGGGTCGCGCGGGACCTTCGGCCCGCCCGGACGCACGACCCGCCGACGGCTGGTCGCGGTGGACGCTGCGGCTGCCGGTGCAGGTGCTGCCACTAGGCTCGGCGTGCCGACGACCGCCCGACGAAGGAACCTCGTGTGACCGCGAACGCGAGCGGGGCGGGACCGCTGTCGGGCATCCGGGTCATCGATCTGACGCGTGCGCTGTCTGGCCCGTACGCCTCACTGATGCTGGCTGATGCGGGCGCCGAGGTGATCAAGATCGAGCGGCCGGGCACCGGCGATGACACCCGCGGCTGGGGGCCGCCGTTCGTCGGCCCGGACCAGTCGGAGTCGGCGTACTTCCTGTCGGTCAACCGATCCAAGAAGTCGGTCGTGCTCGACCTCAAGGACGAGGACGACGTCGCCAGGCTGCGCCGTCTGATCGTCGACGCCGACGTGCTGGTCGAGAACTTCCGGCCGGGCGTGATGGACCGCCTTGGGCTCGGGGCATCGGACCTCGAGGTGCTCAACGAACGGCTCGTCGTGCTGTCGATCACCGGGTTCGGCGAGGGCGGTCCCGACGGCCAGCGGTCCGGGTTCGACCAGATCATCCAGGGCGAGGCGGGACTGATGGGCATCACCGGCCCGGTCGGCGGCCCGCCGACCCGCTTCGGTGTCCCGATCACCGACATCCTGTCGGGCATGTTCG
Source organism: Egicoccus sp. (assembly GCA_035462025.1). Classification (GTDB taxonomy): domain Bacteria; phylum Actinomycetota; class Nitriliruptoria; order Nitriliruptorales; family Nitriliruptoraceae; genus Egicoccus. Next base: position 64,164 of record DATHUR010000127.1, read on the forward strand.
GCGCCTACGGGGTGGTCGCGGCGCTGCACGAGCGGGAGCGGACCGGCAAGGGCCAACGCGTGACGACCTCGCTGCTGGCGTCCGCGGTCGCGGTCCACGCCTACCAGGGCACCCGATGGACGCTGGCGGGCGAGATCCCCGAGCCCGGCGGCAACCGGCATCCCACGATCGCGCCCTACGGGGCATTCACCTGTTCCGACGGCTGGGTCAACGTCGCGGTCGGGTCCGAGGGCCTGTGGCAGCGGTTCGCGCCGCTGGTCGGCTTCGACGTGGACGATCCGCGCTACGCCACGAACCGCGACCGGGTCACGAACTGGGACGAACTCGAGGCCGAGATCAACGCCGCGCTCGTCGGGGACACCGTCGACACCTGGATGACGCGCTTCAACGAGGCCGGTGTCCCGGCCGGCCGTATCCGCACCATGGACCAGGTCTACGCGTGGGAGCAGCTCACCCACCTCGGCCTGGTCGACCACGTCCACCACGCGACGGCCGGCGACCTCGCCCTGCCCGGCGCGCCGGTGGCCTGGTCGCGCTCGGGCCGCCGACCCGCCGAGCCGCCACCCCGTCTCGGCGAACACACCGACGAGGTCCTCGGCGACGCCTGAGGAACATCCACCGCGGAACCACCTCGCTGCCGGGCACGTCCCACAGGCGTGCGGAGGGGGAGCGGTGGAGACGAGCCAGGCCATGACCACGTCGGCCATCATGGCTGTGCTCACCCTCATGCTGCTGGCCCTGCTGGCACTGGCGACCCGGCCGCATCCCGTCGTCGGGCACGACGTGCACTCACCGGTACTCGGGCCGCCGGTCTCCGGGTTCGCCGACCCGGCCCTCTCGGGGCGGTGTGAGGAGATGACGGTCGAACTCGCGGGCGACCATCGCGGTCCGTCCACCCCTGCCGCCGCCGTCGCGGTCTTCGTCGCCAGCGGCGAGGTGCCGGACGAGCTGACGGTCGACGACCACCGCGTGCTGTTCGAGGGTGAGCAGGTCGGAACCATCACGACGGCCGAGGCGCCGGCGGGTGGCTACGTCGTCGTGTCGAGCGAGTGGTGCCACCCTTGAGGGTGATCGCGAGCAGCCCGGCGGTACTGCTCAGATGGTCACCCACACCACGATGGCCAGTGCGGCGACGCCGACGAGCGTGAGCGTCGGGATGACGAGGCCCGCCCACCCGCGTCGCCACGGCAGTTGCCGTTCGCCCCGCAGCGTCTGGTTCTCGGCCTGGTGGATCTTCGCGTGGTCCGGATTCATCGGTTCCCCCCCGGTTCCTGTCGAGCCTATGCCGGCGGTGGCTGATGCGGGCACGGCGAAACCACCGCAGGACCTCCGCCTGCTGCGCGGCGACGGTCGCGGTGGGTTCGTCGGCGTGGTCGGTGGAGTAGCGGAGGAACGACTTCGGGCCCAGGGCCGGGTCAGAAGGGCAGGGCCGGGTCGTCGTCGGCTTACGGTGGGTCGCCGGGTGGATCGCCGGGCGGGTCGGTCCCGGCTGCGGGCGGGTCGGTGCCGCTACGTGCTGGGGCGGCGCCCGGTGGTCGGGTGGTGGAGATGGTCTTGACGCTGAGGTTGGTGCGCTGGTGGCGCCAGGTGCGGGTGCCGTCAGCGGTCTGCGTGCAGGTCCAGCCGTCGGCTTCCTTGGTGCGGTTGGCGGGGCGGCACAACGGGGCGGTGTTGTCGATGTCGGTCCGCCCGCCGACGTCACCGGGCCGTACCGGATGCCACGGCTGGGCGTGGTCGGTGTCGCAGGCCCGGGCGGCGGTCAGACAGCCCGGTTCGGTGCAGACGTCGTGGATCGCGAGGATCGCGTCGCGCAGCCATCCGGGTGGGAGGTTGGTGCGCCGTCCGACGCCGAGCACGGAGCCGGTGTCGTCGAGGACGACGGTGCGCAGGTCGGCGCCCCGTTCGTCGATCAGCCGTCGGGCCGCCGCCGAGGAGAGCCGCATCCGGCCGCCGGTGAGCTTGGTCAGCAGGGCCGCCGGTGTCTGGTGGCGGTCGAGCAGGCTGTCGAGGTCGGCCCGCAACAGCAGCGACACCGGCGCCTGTCCGGGCCGGTCGCCGTCATCGGCCGCGGTGGCGTGGTCGAGCAGGTCGAACAACCGGTCCAGCCGTCGTCGACCGGCGCTGCGGGCGATCCGCCGGGCCGCGTCGGGATCGGACGTGGCACCGAACCCCTTGCGTGCGGGCTCGTCGGCCGGACCTGGGTCGGTGGCCTCGGCCAGTTGGGCGAACCGGACCGCGCCGACCTCGCCGTGGAAACGCCCGCCCGTGCCGTCCAGACGCGGCTGCAGCGCGAGGTACTCGGCCACATCGGCATCCGGATCGTCGCCGGGATCGGGTGCGTGGTCCTCGACCAGCCAGCGGGCGAGGTCGCCCAGCGTGTCGGGGTCGGCGCCGTCGGCCCGGTCGATCAGCGCGGCGATCCCGGCGTCGAGTTCGTCGTCGGCCACCCGCGGCAGCTTCATCACCTGGCAGACCAGGTTGCGGGCCTGGCACCACGAGATCCGGCCCTGGGAGAACCCTTCCCGCAGCGACGGCAGCCGGCGGCACACCTCGGCGGTGGTGAGCAGCATGCGCCGGTCGGTGCGTGTCCGGCGGCACACGATCGCCAGCCACTGCTCGAGCCACACCCCGGTGGTCGCCTCGACCGCCCCGGACTCCTGCAACTGGATGATCGTGTCCACAGCTGACGCGATGATCCGGTCGATCTGGTTGAGCGAGGCGAGCAGGTGACCCAGCAGCGGGACGTCGTCGAGCACCGGGTGCTCCAGCGACAGCCCGTCGCCGAACTCCTCACGCTCGCGCTCGACCCGCCGCCGAGCCACCTCGTCGCGGGCGGTCCGGTAGCGGCCGGCGTGCTCGCCGGCGACCCGCGGCGAGGCGGGGCGACGGGCATCGCGAGGGCGGTAGGAGACCATGACCCCACCGTAGGCCGACGGTGTGACACGCAGCCGGGCAATCCGGAGGGCTGGGGACAACCCGCGTCAGATGACGCTGTTCTGGTTGTTGAGGGCCGATCCGTCGTGGTCGCCCTCGCCCTCGGTGCGCCCGCAGGCGGCGCAGGTCACGATGCTGCCGCGCGACGGGACGAACAGGTGACTGGCCCGGCGGTGCTCGGACCGATCACCCGTCCAGGCCTGTCGAAGCGCGCCGAAGACACGGCCGACGGCCGACCACCTGCTCGTCGTTCCCGACATCCTCACCCCCGTGTTCGTCGGGTCCCGAGTCTGCCTGACGCAAGCTCAGTCGCCAAACAGGCAGAAGGGGTGTCCAGCCGGGTCGAGCATCACCCGGACGTCGTCCTGGGGCTGGAAACCGGCCTGCCGCGCGCCGGCCTCGATCGCCGCGGCCACGGCCGCCTCGAGGTCGTCCACCTCGATGTCGAGGTGGAGTTGCATCTGCTGCTCGTCGGCACCGGCGGGCCACGTCGGCGGGGTGTGCGCCTCCTCGAGTTGGAAGGACAGGCCGGCGCCGCCATCGGCGGGACGCAGGGTGACCCAGTCGGGTTCGTCCGTGCGGATGTCCCAGCCGAGCAGGCGCTGGTAGAAGCGGGCGAGGCCACGCGGGTCGGGCGTGCCGACGACGGTCGAGGTGAGTGAGAACTGCGGCATGTCATCTCTTTCGGGCCGAAACCGTTGCGGGCGCGACTAGTGTCGCTCGCGATGCGGACTCGCGGCGTCCCACACGTCACCGCTACCGCACGTCGAGAGGGAGAGCGCTCGCATGGACGTCGCAACCTGGGTCGAGAACTACCGCGTCGCGTGGGAGACCGCGGACGTCGACCTGGCCGCCTCGCTGTTCGTCGAGGACGGCACCTATCGCAACGACATCTTCAGCGACCCGAACGTCGGGCAGGAGGGGGTCGCTTCGTACTGGGCCGGCGTGACCTCGCACCAGTCGAACGTCGAGGTGCTCATGGGTGCGCCGTTCGTCGACGCCCACCGCGTGGCGGTCGAGTTCTGGACCAAGATGGCGGTCGACGGCAACGACGTGACGATCGCCGGCACGCTGCTGCTGATCATGGCCGAGGACGGCCGTTGCCGGTCGCTGCGCGAGAACTTCAACATCGCGGAGGGCCGCGTCGACCCGCCGCAGGAGTGGGGCACCTGACCGGCGACCCCCGGACGGGAACGCCGGTGGGACGTCGCAACGTGAGCGAGTAGCGTTGGCTGCCGTGCCCGAACGCCCCCGGAAAAAGTGAGCACTGCAGTGGCCACGCCCACCCCGCACATCAGCGCTGCGCCCGGCGACTTCGCCGAGGCGGTCCTGCTGCCCGGCGACCCGCTGCGCGCCAAGCACATCGCCGACAACCACCTCGACGACGCCACACAGGTCAACGCGGTTCGCAACGCGTTCGCCTACACCGGCACCTACCAGGGCATGCCGGTGTCGGTGCTCGGGACCGGCATGGGCATCCCGTCGGCGTCGATCTACACGACCGAACTCGTCAATGAGTACGGCGTGAAGCGCCTGGTGCGGGTCGGCTCGTGCGGCGCCGTGCAGGACCACGTCAAGATCCGCGACGTCATCCTCGCCGTCGGCGCCTGCACCGACTCGCAGGTGAACCGGGCCCGCTACGGCGGCCTCGACTTCGCCGCCACCGCCGACTTCGACCTGCTGCGCACCGCGGCGCAGGCGGCGGAGGGTCACGGCATCGACGTCCACGCCGGCAACGTGCACAGCTCGGACCTGTTCTACGACCCGCGCGGCGGCGACTACTTCGACATGATGAACAAGATGGGCGTGCTCGCCGTCGAGATGGAGGCGGCCGGCATCTACGGCGTCGCCGCCGAGCACGGCGCGCGGGCTCTGACCATCCTCACCGTCAGCGACCACATCCGCAGCGGCGAGGCGACCACCTCCGAGGAGCGGCAGACCACCTTCGACGAGATGGTCCAGATCGCCCTCGAGGGCCTCAAGCTCGACGCCGACCGCAACCCCGCCTGAACCCGGCTCGGGCGGACCTCAGCGGTCGCGGCGGTCGTAGAAGCCGCCGTCGCGGCCGTTGCGCTGGGCGAGCAGGCCGGCCAGCGTCGACAGGGCGATCTCGGCCGGCTGCTTCGAGCCGATGTCGAGGCCGATCGGACGCCGAACGGTCTCGATGAGGTCCGCCTCGACGCCTTCGGCGGCCAGCGCCTCGCGGTGCGGGCCGGTGTGCCGTGGCGAGCCCATGATCCCGATCCAGCGGGGGCGGCCACGCACCAGCGGCGCCATCATCGCACCGATGTCGTCGCGGTGGTGGTCGGTCACGACCACGTCCGCACCGGCCACGTCGGCGTTCGTCGGGTCGTCGAGCACCGCGTCGACCACCGCCCGGTGCTCATCGGTCACCCGCGAGGCATCGGGCTCGAGCAGCACCGTCGAGTAGCCCAGCTCCCGTCCCCAGGCGAGCAGGTGGGACGCGACCTCGTTGGCGTAGACCGCGACCAGCACCCTGGTGTCGGTCGGGTCGGGCGCGGCCTCGCCGTGGGCGACGTCACAGGCGGGATCGTGTTCGCTCATCCGGAGACTCCCGGCGCCGGTGGCTGCGGACGGCGCCCAAGCCGACGATACTGCGCGTTCGCCGAATCGACGGAGTGATTGCGTGGGACGTCCCGAGGGACCGGCCGAACTCGCCGAGGCACTGGCGCAGCGCGCCTACCTCGCCGACCGTGGGTTGGTCACCGCGCTCCACCTCGCGCACCGGCTGGGACGGCCGCTGCTGCTCGAGGGCGACGCGGGCGTCGGCAAGACCGAGGCCGCCAAGACCATGGCGGACGTCCTGGGCGCGCAACTGGTCCGCCTGCAGTGCTACGAGGGCATCGACCGCGCCCAGGCGCTGTACGCGTGGGACCACCCGCGACAGTTGCTGCACGTGCGCACGCTGGAGGCATCGGGCGAGCGGCCCGACCAGCACGAGTCCGAGCTGTACACCCGCCGGTTCCTGCTGCCCCGGCCGCTACTGACGGCGCTGGAAGCGGGCGCCGGCGCGGTGCTGCTGGTCGACGAGATCGACCGCGCCGACGACGAGTTCGAGGCGTTCCTGCTCGAGATCCTCAGCGACTTCCAGGTCTCGATCCCCGAGTTGGGCACGATCACGGCCGAGCAGCCTCCGCTGGTGATCCTGACCTCGAACCGCACCCGCGAGCTGTCCGAGGCGCTGCGCCGCCGCTGCCTGTACCACTGGATCGACCACCCCGATGTCGAGCGCGAGGCCGCGATCGTCCGCGTCCGCGTGCCCGACATCCCCGAGTCGCTGGCCCGCCGGGTCGCCGGGGTCGTCGCGAAACTGCGTGCCCTCGACCTGCACAAGCCGCCCGGCGTGGCCGAGACGGTCGACTGGGCACGGGTCGCGGTGGACCTCGGTGGCGACCTCGACGCGCAGACCGCGGCCGACACGCTGGGTGTGGTCGTCAAGGACCGCGACGACCTGGCGACGGTGCGGGCGGTCCTCGACGAGGTGGTCGAGGTCGAGGCGTGAGCCCGACCCGTCCGGCGGACGGCGCCTCCCACGTTGCAGACCTCGCGGCCGGGCTGCGACGCGACGGGGTGCCGGTCGGGACCGGTCAGGTGACCGCCTGCGCGTCCGCGCTGGCCGACCTCGAGGCCGACGACCTCGAGGGCCGCTACTGGGCCGGCCGGGTCACGTTGTGTTCCGAGCCGGCACACGTGCCCGTCTATGACCGCGTCTTCGCCGAGGTGGTCAGCGGCGGGCGCACACCGCCGCCGCTGCCGTTTCCCGACGAGGCGATCCCCGAGCGCGAGGCCGGCTCCGACCGCGCAGGCGGGGGAGGCGGGGACGAGGTGGTCGCCGGCGCGCTCGCGATGGCGCAGGAACGGCTGCGGCACCGGCGGTTCGACCGCCTCGGCACGGACGAACGCCGCGAGGTCGATCGCCTCGTCGACGCGCTGCGGGTGTCGCTGCCGCGCCG
>DATHUR010000128.1:0-7078 GCA_035462025.1 Egicoccus sp.
CACCGTCTCGTCCGAGCCGCAGTACGGACACGGCCGCGGATCCGACCCGGGCCCCATGGCGAGCGGCAGGGTCGGGCGCCCCTCCGGTCGCCGGGAGGCCACGTGCCCGCCCGGCGGGGCGATGCCGAACTCGCGCAGCCGTTCGCGCCCGGTCGCGTCGATGCGGTCGGGGGTCCACGCCGGGTCGTAGCGGAACCGCACGCGCACCTCGACGACACCGTCGACGGCGCGGACCGCGGTGATGACGTCGCGCTCGATCATCTCGGTGGCGGGGCAGCCGGCGAAGGTCGGCAGCAACTCGACGTGGACCGCGCCCCGGGGTCCGACCTCGAGGTCGTGGACCATGCCGAGCATGCCGATGGTGACGGCGGGCCGTTCGGGATCGGCGACGTCCTCGACGGCCCGGCGGACCTCGCCGGGGTCCACGCGCGTCGCGGCGCTGGTCACCACGTCGCGCCCGGGTACGCGCGGTGCAGGGCGGTCATCTCGGGCCACACGTCGTCGGTGAAGTCGCTGCTGTGCCGGCCGTGACGGCCCCCCGACGCCTCGTCCGGGGCGGCTGCGTCCACCGCGGGCAGCAGGTCGCCCATGCCGGACCCGTCGAGCATGCCGCCGACGATCTCGGCCCAACGCACCCGCAGCTCGGCGTGCGGGACGGGCAGCAGGCCGGCGCCGACCGCGACGTCCTCGCCGTCGAAGGACTCGAACAGCCCGAGTGCTTCGGGCAGGACCTGTGCGAGCGCGTCGTGCAAGCGTCGGCGAGCCTCGTCGCCGCCGTCCGCGAGCCGCCCGAACCAGTAGTCGGCGTGCTCGAGGTGGTAGCGCTCCTCGTGCAGCAGCTTGCGGGCGACGGCCGAGATCGCGCCGTCCGAGGAGTCGGCGAGGGCCGCGAGGCGGATCACGTCGAAGCGGTCGTAGGCCCAGTGTCGGGCCAGGGTGTAGGCGAAGTCATGCGGCGGTCGCTCGCACACGATCGCGTGCAGATAGGCGTCGGGCTCGCGCCCGAGGCCGAGCGCGTCGACGCCCGCACGCATGTCGGGGCGGTCCTCGCCGAGCAGCACCTGGTACCAGAGGTCGGCGTGGTTGATCTCGTCCTGGGCGATGGTCGAGAAGGCGAGGTCCTCCTCGAGCGAGGGCGCGACACCCGTCCAGTGCGAGGCGCGGTGGCCGCTGATCAACTCGTCGTCGGCGAGCACGAGCAGCAGTCGGGCCCGCGGCGTGGTCAGGTCGGGCAGGGACACCGAGGTTCCGGTCGCGCTCATGCTTCCACCTTGCTGCCGCGACCCGGGACCGGGCGTTGACGCAGGTCGGACCTGCCACGTCGGTCGGCGGCCTCGCGGGCGGCCTGGCGCTTCTCGCGGAACCCCGAGTAGCCGGCCTGCAGGCGGTAGTCCATGTCGATCTGGTGCTGGATCAGGCTCGGGTCCTCGAGCCGGAAGATCTGGTCCGAGGGCACCACCGCGTAGTCGACGCCCTCGTTGTGCCGGAAGTGGGTCTCGCGCACCAGCAGCAGCGCCGTCTGCGGGTCCGCGGCGTGCACGGCACCGACATGTTCGAGCGGGTCGTCGGCCTTGCGGCGACCGAACACCTCGTAGGTTGGCATGACGGCTCCTCAGGCGGCGACTGGTGGGCGGTCACCGGTGACGATCTGGCGCACCCACTCGTGGTTGCGCGCCAGCACCTGGCGCCAGTACAGGCGGGTCGCCGTCGACTCGGTGGGTTCGCCCTTGACGATGGCCTTGAGCTTGTCCCAGTCGGGCTCGGTGTAGTGCCAGCGCCCCTCGTCCTCGTCGTAGCGCAGGGCGGGATCGGGCGTCTCGATTCCCATGTCCCACAGCTTTGGCACGTAGGTGTTGATCCACTCCTGCCGCGACTGCTCGTTGGTGCGACTCTTGACGCGCCAGTGGATCATCGGGTCGTCCTCGGCGGCGACGTCGGTGCCGAAGAAGTGCATGATCGGCTCCCACCAGCGGTCGACCGCCTCCTGGAGCATCTCGAACTGCGCGTCGGTCCCGCTGGCCAGCGCGAGCATGATGTCCTCGCCGTGGCGGTAGTGCAGCGACTCCTCGGCGACGACCCGCCGCATGACGCGGACATACGGCAGGTACGACGTGTCGAGCAGGGCGCGCTGGGTGACGATGGCGGCGCCGTCGACCAGGAACCCGATGCAGGCCACGTCGCCCCACGAGTAGGTCGGATAGTGGAAGACGTTGTGGAACTTGCCGCGGCCGGCGATCAGATCGTCGTACATCTGCTGGCGCGGCTTGCCCAACGTCTCGGCCACCCGGTAGATCAGGTGCGCGTGCCCGACCTCGTCCTGCACCTTGGCCGCCAGCGACCGCTTGCGACGCAGGGTCGGCGCCCGCGCGATCCACTCGCGTTCGGGCAGGGCGCCCATGATCTCGGAGTTGGCGTGCATCTCGATGAACTTGATGTTCATCTGCCGGTAGGTCTCGGGCATCCACTGTGTGGCCTCGACCTTGCCGCCGGCGTGGAGGTGCGCGAGGAACTCCTCGGTGCGCTGTTCGGTCGCCGCCATCGCTCTCTCCCGGTCGCGGACGCCGCCCGGCCAGCCGTCGACCTCAGCCACCGACGGCGCTCCAACCGAACGTTCGGTCGGGAAGCTAGCGTCCGCATCACCGTACGACAATGACCGCACGGGCGCGCCAACGCCACGGCCGGACGGGCCACGGCGTGGGGCCGCTCCGGGCCAGCGAGTAGGTTGTGCCACGACCCGCCCCGTGGCCGGCCAGCCTTCGCTCTCGCGTGCCGCCGCGGATTCGAGACTGACGACCAACGGGCCCGACATGACCAAGATCATCTACACCTACACCGACGAAGCGCCGGCGCTGGCGACACACTCGCTGCTGCCGATCATCCAGGCCTTCGCAGGCGCCGCCGGCGTCGAGGTCGAGACGCGCGACATCTCGCTGGCCGGACGCATCCTGGCGGCGTTCGCCGACCGGCTCCCCGCCGACCAGCAGGTCGACGACGCGCTGGCCGAACTCGGCGAGCTCGCGACGCGGCCCGAGGCCAACATCATCAAGCTGCCCAACATCAGTGCCTCGATCCCGCAGCTCAAGGCGGCGGTCAAGGAACTGCAGGCGGCCGGCTACGCCCTGCCCGACTACCCCGACGACCCCCAGACCGACGACGAGCGCGACGCCCGGTCGCGCTACGACGCCGTCAAGGGCAGCGCGGTCAACCCGGTGCTGCGCGAGGGCAACTCCGACCGGCGTGCCCCCGCGGCCGTCAAGGAGTACGCCCGCAAACACCCGCACTCGATGGGTGAGTGGTCGTCGGAGTCGAAGTCGCACGTGTCGACCATGGGCGAGGGCGACTTCCAGTCGACCGAGCTCAGCGTCACGGTCGAAGCGGCCACCGACGTGCGCATCGAACTGGTCGGCGCCGACGGCCGGACCACGGTCCTCAAGGAGTCGACCCCACTGCTCGCCGGCGAGGTCATCGACGGCTCGGTCATGCGCAAGGCGGCGCTGGTCGAGTTCCTGCACAAGCAGATCGACGAGGCCCGTGAACAGGGCGTGCTGTTCAGCGTGCACCTCAAGGCCACGATGATGAAGGTCTCCGACCCGATCATCTTCGGCCACGCCGTGCGCGCCTACTACGACGAGTTGTTCGAGCGGCACGGCGACACGATCGACCGGCTCGGCGTCAGCGTCAACAACGGCATGGCCGCCCTCGAGTCGGCCATCGGGGAACTGCCCGACGACGAGCGGAGCGCGATCCAGGCCACCATCCGCGCCGCGTACGAGCGTGGTCCCGACCTCGCCCAGGTCGACTCGTCGCGCGGCATCACCAACCTCCACGTGCCGTCGGACGTGATCATCGACGCCTCGATGCCGGCGATGATCCGCGCGTCAGGCCAGATGTGGAACGCCAACGACGAGACGCAGGACGCCAAGGCCGTCATCCCCGACTCGAGCTACGCCGCGCTGTACCAGGAGACGATCGAGCACTGCCGCCAGCACGGCGCGTTCGACCCGACCACGATGGGCACGGTGCCGAACGTCGGCCTGATGGCGCAGAAGGCCGAGGAGTACGGCTCGCACGACAAGACCTTCGAGATCCCGGCCGCGGGCACCGTCCGCGTCGTGGATGCCGACGGCAACACGCTGATCGAGCACGAGGTCGCCGAGGGCGACATCTGGCGCATGTGCCAGACCAAGGACGCCCCGATCCGTGACTGGGTGAAGCTCGCGGTCAACCGTGCCCGCGCCACCGGGTGGCCGGCGGTGTTCTGGCTCGACCGCAACCGGGCCCACGACGCCCAGGTGCTCGAGAAGGTCGAGGCCGAACTCGGCCAACTCGACACCGACGGGTTGCAGATCGAGATCATGGACGTCGCCGAGGCGACGCGGTACACGCTCGAGCGCACCCGCAAGGGCGAGAACACGATCTCGGTCACCGGCAACGTCCTGCGCGACTACCTGACCGACCTGTTCCCGATCCTCGAACTCGGCACCAGCGCCAAGATGCTGTCGATCGTGCCGCTCATGGCGGGCGGCGGCATGTTCGAGACGGGTGCGGGCGGGTCGGCCCCGAAGCACGTGCAGCAGTTCGTCAAGGAGAGCCACCTGCGCTGGGACTCGCTCGGCGAGTTCCTCGCCCTGGCCGTGTCGTTCGAGCACATGGCCCAGTCGGTCGGCAACGAGCGCGCCCAGGTCCTGGCGGACACGCTCGACCGGGCGGTCGGAGTGTGGCTCGAGGAGGGACGCTCGCCGTCGCGCAAGGTCAACGAACTCGACAACCGCGGCAGCCACTTCTACCTCGCCCTGTACTGGGCCAGGGAGTTGGCCGGTCAGGACGACGACGCCGAACTCGCCGCCGAGTTCACGCCCCTGGCCGAGGAACTCGGCCAGCACGAGTCGACGATCCTCGACGAACTCAACGGCGCGCAGGGTCAGCCGGCCGACCTCGGTGGCTACTACTGGGTCGACCGTGACCGGGTGACGCAGATGATGCGGCCGAGCAGCACGCTCAACCGCATCATCGACGGGTTCGCAGCGACTTAGGCCTCGGCCGTCTCGACCGCGTTCGTCGTCAGCGGGGCCTGCTCCGGCAGGTCCCGCTGGCGCGAGACGCGGTGCAGCATCACACCGACGCCCACGACCAGCACCACGTCGCCGAAGCTGAACACGTTGGCGAGCGGCCAGCTCGCGGGGATGGCGAAGACGTCGCCCAGGAAGGCCAGCCGGGCGCCCTCGATGGCGCCCGAGTTGACGAAGTGTTCACCGTCCTGCACGACGCCCGCCAGCTCGAGCGCGGCGGGGGACGCCGGCATGACGCCGCCGTTGACGGCAATGGCGGTGAGGTTCATCGCACCGCCCGACGAGGTCACGAGCAGGCCGGGCACCTTGCGGTTGGCCCAGATGAACCAGATGCCGAGCGCGTAGCTGACCAGGTGCACGACCGTGCCCAGCGTCTCGTCCGTGGGGACGGTCGTGACCCAGATCTGCAGGGCGAGCGCGGCCAGGATGGCCGACACCCAGCGGATCTCGAGGTTCGCGAGGCGCGACAGACGACCGCCCGTCAGCGGGACCGAGATGATGAGCAGCAGTACCGCGACCGGGAGAATCATCCGGCTACCTCCTGGAGGTGGTGGTCAAACCCGAAAGGGGCACGGATCTCCGCGACCCCGAGCTGGCGTTCGCGCAGCCAGCCGACCAGGCGGTGGCGCGGCAGAGGGCGGGACAACAGGTAGCCCTGCGCGATGTCGCAGCCGAACGAGCGCAGTTCGTCGAACTGTTCCTGGGTCTCGATCCCTTCGGCGACGACGTGCAGGCCGAGGTCCTGGCCGAGACCGACGATGGCCCGGACGATGCTCGAGCCGGACGGGGTCCCCATCGCCGAGACGAAGGTGCGGTCGATCTTGAGTTCGGCGACAGGGAGGTCGCGAAGGGTTCCCAGTGAGGCGTAGCCCGTGCCGAAGTCGTCGAGCGCGAGGCCGATGCCCAGTTCGGTCAGTTCGGCCACGACCTGTTGGGCCCGCTCGAGGTCGACGACCAGGGCGTTCTCGGTTATCTCGAGGGTGAGCCGGTCGTGCGCGACACCTGCCTCGGCGAGGAGGTCGGCCAGGTCGCGGGGCAGACGCATGTCGAGCAGGTCACGGGCCGAGATGTTGACCGCGACGGGCAGATCGAAGCCCGCCGCCGCGAACATGCGCTGGTCGGCCAACGCCAGATGCAGGACGTGGCGGGTCAGTGCCGAGTACAGCTCGGTGTGCTCGATGGCCGGCACGAAGCGCGACGGCGGCACGGCGCCGTGTTCGGGGTGGTCCCAGCGCAGCAGCGCCTCGACGCCGGTGACCCGGCCGGTGGCCATGTCGAGTTGGGGCTGGTGGTCGAGCCGGAACTGGCCCAGCGCGAGCGCGGCCTCGACGTCACCGAGCAGTGAGCTGCGGCCGGGGTCGTCGGCGGGCTCGTCGTCGTACGTGGACACGATCGGCGTGGCGAAGCGGATCCCGGTGCCGGTGCGCTTGGCGAGGTACATGGCCGAGTCGGCGCGGCGCATCAGGCTCGGGGCGTCGTGGCCGTGGACGGGGAACCGGGCGATGCCCAGGCTCGCTCCGACCTGCAGGGGCACGTCCTGGATCTCGAACGGCGTCGTGATGGCTTCGATGATCTGCGAGGCCATCGCGAGCAGTTCCTCGTCCTCGTCGCTGCGCACGATGAACGCGAACTCGTCCCCGCCGACGCGCGCGATGGTGTCGATGCCGTCGATCGAGCGCAGACGATCCGCCGCCGCGATGAGCAGTTGGTCACCCACGTGGTGGCCCATGACGTCGTTGATCGTCTTGAACCGGTCGAGGTCCATCAACATGGCGGCGAACCGGTGCTTCTCGTCACGGACCGAGGTCAGTTCGGCGAGGCGCTCGTCGATCAGGCGGCGGTTGGGGAGCCCCGTCAGCGCGTCGTGGCGCGAGTCGTGCGAGCCAGCCACCGCAGTTTGCGTGGAACGGTAGATCGCGTAGACCGCGATCAACAGCATCGGGGTCAGGATCCAGTTGTGGGCCCAGACGAGCACGAACACGGGCGCCAGTCCGAGCAGCAGCAGGTGT
>DATHUR010000129.1:0-20508 GCA_035462025.1 Egicoccus sp.
AGGAACTCCATCGAATCGCGTCCGAAGGCTGTCGCCGTGTCAGACAACGCCCGCATCGCCGCCGTGGTGCTCGCCGCCGGCAAGGGGACCCGGTTCCGCTCCGAGCTGGCCAAGGTCCTGCACCGGGCCGCCGGCCGCAGCCTGATCGGCCACGTCCTCGAGGCGGTCCGCCCGCTCGAGCTCGGACAGGTCATCGTCGTGATCGGGCACCAGGCCGACGACGTCCGGGCCGCGGTCGAGGCCAGCGGCATCGCCAACCTGACCACGGTCCTGCAGGAGGAACAGCTCGGCACCGGGCACGCCGTGCAGGTCGCCATGCCGGCGCTCGCCGACGACATCGACCAGGTCATGGTCCTGCCCGGCGACACACCGCTGCTCACCGCCTCGACGCTCGAGGAGCTGCTGCACGCCGCCAGCGACAACGCCGCCGCGATGCTGACCGCCCACGCGGCCGACCCCGACGGCTACGGCCGGGTGCTGCGCGACGACGAGGGCAACGTCCTGCGCGTCGTCGAACACCGCGACGCCAACCCCGAAGAACGCGAGATCGACGAGTTCAACGCCGGCATGTACGTGATCACGCGCGAGCACCTCGTGCACGGCCTCGACCGGCTCGACACCGGCAACGACCAGGGTGAGCTGTACCTGACCGACGTCGTCGAGGTGCTGTCCGGCGAGGGCGAACCGGTCGCCGCCGTGGTCACCACCGAGGACGAGGTGGCCGGGGTCAACGACCGTCGGCAGCTCGCCGACGCGGCGGCGGTCCTGCGGCGTCGCCACCTCGACCGGCTCATGACCGAGGTCGGAGTCTCGGTCGTCGACCCGGCCACCACCTCCGTCGACGTCGACGTCGAGGTGGGCCGCGACGCCGTGCTGCTGCCCGGGACGATGCTCGACGGCGGCACCCGCATCGCCGAGCGGGCCGTGATCGGGCCCAACAGCCACCTCACGGGCTGCGAGGTCGGCGCCGACGCCACCGTGCACTCGACCCGTGGCACCGACGCACGCATCGGCGAGCGCGCCAGTGTCGGGCCGTTCACGCACCTGCGGCCCGGGACGGTGCTCGGCGTGCAGTCCAAGGCCGGCGCGTTCGTCGAGACCAAGAACGCCACGTTCGGCGAGGGCGCGAAGGCCGGCCACCTCGCCTACGTCGGCGACGCCACCATCGGCGAGCGGGTCAACGTCGGCTGTGGGGTCGTGCTCGTCAACTACGACGGCACGGACAAGCACCACACCGTCGTCGAGGCGGACGCCTTCGTCGGCAGCGGCACGATGCTGGTCTCGCCGGTCACGATCGGCACGGGCGCCTACGTCGCTGCCGGCTCGACCATCACCGACGACGTGCCGGCCGGTGCACTGGCGATCGGGCGGGCCCGCCAGGTCAACAAGGACGGCTGGGCCGCCCGGCGTCGCAAGCAGCAGGGCCGGTGACGGCGGCGACGAACGGCCTCGGGCCGGTCTGCTTCGACCTCGACGGATGCCTGGTCGACTCGCGCGAGGCCATCGGAACCTGCATGAATCTCGCGCTCGAAGCCGAGGGCGCTCCGCCCGCCGACCCCGCCGTCCTCCACGGCCTGATCGGCGGGCAACTGCTCGGCTGTTTCGAGTCGCTGCTCGCCGACGCCGGCCACGACCCCGCGCTCGCGATGGGCTGCGTGGCGACCTACCGGCGGCACTACGCCGAGGTCGCGCTCACCCACACCACGCCGATCCCCGGCATCGAGGCGGTCCTGGAGGCCGTCGCCGCGCAGCGGCGCGTGCTGGTCGTCACCGCCAAGCCGGCCGAGTTCGCCACTCCGATCCTCGCCGCCGTCGGTCTCGACCGCCATGTCGGGGCCGTGTTCGCGCCGGCCCTCGACGCGCTGACCGAGCCCAAGGCGGCGTCCCTGCGCCGGGCACTCGCCGCGGTGGACGCCGTCGCCGACCCCGGTGCGGCGTGGATGGTCGGCGACCGCCACCACGACGTCGAGGCCGGCCTCGCCTGCGGCGTGCCGACCGTCGGGGTGACCTGGGGCAGCGGCGACCGCGACGAACTGCACGCGGCCGGGGCGGTCGCCGTCGTCGACGCGCCGGAGGAACTCCCGGCGGTACTCGGCCTCGCCGTCTGACCGACCTCCGCACCTCGTGGCGCGATCCTTCCGCGCTGCGCCCGCCGAGTCGCGGCCCGGGCCGGGGCGCGGCTACCGTCGCGGTCGCCGCCACCCATTCGCGCGTCGAGGTTGCCGTGGAAGTCGTCACCAAGAAGCGCATGCACATCTTCGCGGGGTCGTCGTACCCCGAGCTGGCACGCGAGGTGGCCGACCACCTCGGCATGCGCGTCGGCGAGGTCAAGCTGGCCCAGTTCGCCAACGGCGAGCTGTACGCCCGCTTCGGCGAGTCGATCCGCGGCGGCGACGTCTTCGTCATCCAGTCGCACCTGTCCATCCCCGGCGGGATGAGCATCAACGACTTCATCGTCGAACAACTGATCATGCTCGACGCGCTCAAGCGCGCCTCGGCCAAGCGCACCGTCGCCGTCATCCCCTACTACGGCTACTCGCGCTCGGACAAGAAGGCCCGCTCGCGCGAAGCCATCGCGGCCCGCATGATCGCCGACATCTACGAGTCCACCGGCGTGGACCGCATCATGTCGGTCGATCTGCACACCGGCCAGATCCAGGGCTTCTTCGACGACCCGTTCGACCACCTCACGGCCCTGCCCCTGCTGGTGCAGTGGATCCAGGACAACACCGAGCCCGAGAACCGCGTCATCGTCTCGCCCGACGCCGGACGCGTGCGCCTGACCGAGAAGTTCGCCGGCCACCTCGGTGCCCCCATCGCGATCCTGCACAAGCGGCGTGATCCCGACCGGCAGAACGTCTCCGAGACGCTCGACGTCATCGGTGACGTCGACGGCAAGACCTGCATCCTCATCGACGACATGATCGACACCGCCGGCACGATCTGCGGCGCCGCCGACCTGCTGATGGAACGCGGTGCCACCCGGGTCATTGCCTGCGCCACCCACCCCGTCTTCTCCGACCCGGCGGCCGAGCGGCTGAAGAACTCGGTCATCGAGAACGTCGTGGTCACCAACACGCTCCCGATCCCCGAGGAGCGCCGCATCGACAAGCTCGTGGTGCTCTCGATCGCGCCGATCCTCGCCTCGGCCCTGCGGGCCGTCTTCGAGGACCAGTCCGTCAGCGAGATCTTCCGCGGCGAGAACGTCTGACTTCTGGGATGGGTCCCCCTTCTCGCTCGCTTCGCTCGCTCGTTCCCCCCATCCCCCCGCTGCGCCGCAGCTGGCGCGATCGCAACGTTTGCTCGCTTGGTGACCAGACGGGTACGCTCTGCCCGGTATCGGCCCGCGTGTCCACTTTTCGCGGGCCGAGCGCGTGTCCGGCACCGGAAACCGCCTGCCGCACGCGAACCCCACGTGACATCTCGCCGCCGAGAGGCCGGACCCCATGCGGGTCCGCTGTTCGCGCCGCACCACGCGCGCCATGGCAGCCGGTGACCGACCCACGCCGGGGACGAATCCATCCAGGAGCACCATCGTGTCGAAGCAGGTCCAGCTCAGCGCCAGCAAGCGCACCCACCAGGGCAAGGGCGCCGCAGGCCGCCTCCGCAAGGAAGGCCGCGTCCCGGCCATCATGTACGGCTACGAGGTCGAGCCGACGCCGGTCAGCGTCGACGCCCTCGAGCTCTACCACGCCCTGCACACCGAGGCCGGCCGCAACGCCATGATCCGCCTCGAGATCGAGGGCGAGACCCACCTCACCATCGCCCGCGACCTGCAGATCCACCCGGTCCGGCAGGAGACGATGCACGTCGACTTCCTCGCCGTCGACCGCGACTCGCAGATCTCGGTCGAGATCCCGGTGCACGCCGTGGACGAGGAAGAGGTCGCGCCGGGCGGCGGTATCGTCAACCAGATCCTGTACTCGGTGCCGATCCTGGTGCGCCCGCTCGACGTGCCGAACTCGTTCGAGGTGTCGCTCGCCGGCCTCGACATCGGCGACGTCAAGCGCGTCGAGGACCTGACCGACCAGCTGCCCGAGGGCGCCGAGTTCGACATCGAACTCGACCGCACCGTGGTCACGATCAACGCCCCGATCTCCGAGGCCGAGCTCGAAGCCCTCGAGGAGGGCGCCGGCGCCGACGAGGACACCGGTGCCGAGCCGGTCGCCGAGGGCGAGGAGCCGACCGGGGCCGAGGGCGACGAGGCCGACGAGGCTGCCGAGGCCGAGGAGGCCTGAGGCACGCTGCGCTGGTCCAGGAGCACCCCCGTGGCCGACGACGACCGCTGGCTCGTCGTCGGCCTCGGCAACCCCGAGGCCGAGTACGGCGGGACCCGCCACAACATCGGCGCGGACGCGCTGCGCCGGTTCGCCCGGCGTGAGCACGTCGAGCTCTCGCGCAACAAGCGCGCCCGCTGCGAGACGGCCGAGACCACCGTCGCGGGTACGAAGTTCGCCCTGGCCATCCCGCAGAGCTACATGAACACCTCCGGTGGCCCCGTCCAGCAGGCCGCCAACTGGTTCAAGGTGCCCGTCGAGCGCATCATCGCGCTGCACGACGACCTCGACGTGGAGCTCGGGGCCATCAAGGTCAAGCGGGGAGGCGGTCCGGCGGGCCACAATGGGCTCAAGGACCTCGACCGGGCCCTGGGCAGCCGCGACTATCTGCGGGTGCGCATCGGCGTCGGTCGGCCGCCTGGCAGGATGCCCGGCAAGGACTACGTGCTCCGTCGGTTCGCGCCGGCCGAGCGCGACACGATCGAGGTGACCCTCGAAGAGGCGTGCGACGCGGTCGTGATGCTCGCCACCCAGGGGTTGGAACCGACCCAGAACCGCTATCACGGGTCCCGCTGAGGGCCCGGCGCGAGGAGACGTCGTGAAGGAGAGGCTGCAGCAGATCCGCATGGCGTGGGGTCAGCTCAAGGAGGTCGACCCCAAGGCGCCGGGCATGATCGTGCTCGGTGCGCTGGTCGGTCTGCTGATCGGCGCCGGGCTCGGTCTGCTCATCAACGTGTGGGTGGCGATCCCGGTCGCGATCCTGACGGCGTTCATGGGCGCGATGGCGGTGTTCAACCAACGCCTGCAGAAGGCGCAGTTCTCGGCCATCGAGGGCCACCCGGGCGCGGCCGCGGCGGTGCTGCAGCAGATGCGCGGTCAGTGGTTCGTCACCCCGGCCGTCGCCGTGAACGCGAAGCAGGACCTCGTCCACCGTGTGGTCGGCCGCTGCGGCATCGTGCTGGTCGCCGAGGGCTCCTCGCCACAGCGCGTCAAGGCACTGCTCGGCAAGGAGAAGAAGCGCATCGGCCGCGTCGCCGGCGACGTGCCCGTGCACACGGTGGTCGTCGGCGACGGCGAGGGCGACACGGTCGCGCTCAGCAAGCTGCAGGTCACCATGAACAAGTTCAACCGCGAGCTGTCCAAGACCGAGGTGCCCAAGCTCGAACGGCGTCTCAAGCCGCTCGACCGGGGGCCGGCCATCCCCGGCGGCATCGATCCGAACATGGCCCGCCGCCCCCGCCCGAAGCCGCGTTAGGGAGGCGGGCCGCCCGCGGCCCAGTGCCACACCGTGCCCCGGTGCAGGCCGGCGTAGACCCGGTCGCGCAGGACGTTGGCCTCGTGGGCCGTCAGGGTGCGGTCGAGGTCGCGCAAGACGACGCGGACCAGCACGTTGACCTGGTCCTGCGCAGCGCCGAGCCGCTCCCGCGCGATCGCCGGCAGGTCGGCCACCGGGGTTGACGAGATCACCTCGATGGACTCGACCGAGGCGGCATCCGCGCCCAGCAGATCACGGATCCGGTCGCCGAGCAGTTCCGGGTCCGGTACGGCGTCCATCGCCACCGACAGGTCCCGACGGACGGGCGGCATCGACGACACCGGCGTGTAGGTCGCGAGGTCGAGCATCTGCGACGCGATGCGCGGGTCGGTCGCGCGCAGCAGCCGGATGTCGTCCAGCCCCTTTGCGAGCATGACCAGGCGGTCGAGTCCCAGGCCCATCGCCAGTCCCGATGTCGACGCCGGGTCGAGCCCGGCACGCCGCAGCACCTCCGGATGGGTCCGGCCGCACTCGCCGACCTCGACCCAGTTTCCGTCGGCCGCGGCGACGTCGATCTGGCGGCCGTCGCGGGTGTAGGGGTGTTCACGCGCCTCGGTGCGCCATCGCGCGCCCGAAAGCAGCGCCGTGACGACCGTGGCGACCTGTGCCTCGAGGTCGTCGACCGTCAACTCGCTGCCACCACGGCGCAGCCGCCACAGGTCGAGTTGGTGCGGTTCTCCGACGTGCTGGCGGTCGACCACATCGCGGCGGTAGGTCAGTCCGGGGACGCTGACGACCAGGTCCGGTTCGTCGGGGTGCAGGTCACCGTTCGCAATGCGTTCGTGGAGCAGCGGCATCGCCGCCGAGGTGTGGGCCCGAAGCATCAGGTCGGCGGTCAGGTAGCGGCTGTAGCGCGCGTCGCGGGCGGCGGCGTCGGGCGGATAGCCGAGCCGGTCGTAGTTGTCTGCCACCACCACGACGGGGTTGGGGCGGTGGCGGTGGACGGGGACAGCGGTGGCGGTCGCCACGGCCGCCTCGATGCGGTCGACGGCGACCTGCAGGGCATGGGGTCCCGCGGCCGGGTCGGTCAGGTCACGCAGGGACAGCAGATGGCGGACGGTGTCCGCCGGCAACGTCGTGGTCATGACTGGCACTCCTCGCTTCGTCGCGTGATGTCGTCGCGACGCCCCCCGGTCGATCGGGGGTGCGAGGTGGTGCCGTCAGCGGCGCTCGACCCCCCGGACGTCCGGGGGGCACGAAAAGCGCTGCACGAGGTGTTCGGCCATGCGCCCACGATAACCGGTTCGCCACCGTCCGGGTAGGCGGGCACAATCCGGGGTCGGCCACTCCCCGTCCCGTCTGGCCCGCCGAGGACCGCACCGTGAGCGCCCCTTCCAGCATCGACGACGTCCTCGACCCGGGGGTGGCGGTCGGCCCGTTGGCGGCCGCGCTGCGGCCGGGCCGCGCCGAGTGGCCCGAGGAACTCGAGGTCCCCGCCGAGTTGGTGTGCGCGCCGCCCATGCGGCCGTACGTGATCGGCCTGCTCGCCGAACGCGCGACCCCGCTGCTGGTGCTCACCCCGCGGACCTCGGACGCCGAGGCGATCGCCGACGGCATCTCGGCCTACCTCGGCGAGGACCGTGTCGCGGTGTTCCCCGCCTGGGAGACGCTCCCGCACGAGCGGCTCTCGCCCCAGCCACGCACCGTCGGCCGCCGCCTCGCCGTGCTCGACCGCCTGTGCCACCCCGAGGCCCACGCGCAGGCGCTGCAGGTCATCGTCGCGCCGGTCCGTGCCGCCGTGCAGCCGATGGACCCGGCGTTGACCGACCAGCGCCCGATCGAGCTCACCCCGAGCTGGGACGGCTTCGAACGGCTGGTCGAGGGGCTGGCCGGGCTCGGCTACAGCCGCACGACCCAGGTCGAGGCGCGCGGCGAGTTCGCCGTCCGCGGCGGCATCATCGACGTGTTCCCCACGGGTGGTGACCACGCGGTGCGCCTCGAGTTCTGGGGCGACGACATCGAGTCGATGCGCGAGTTCTCGGTCGGTGACCAACGCTCCACCGATCCGGTCGAACGCGTGGTGATCGACCCCGCCCGCGAACTGGTGCTCGACGAGGCGCTGCGCGAAGCCGCCCGCGCCCGCATCCGCGACTGGCCCGAGCTCACCGAATCGCTCGACCGGCTCGCCGAGGGGCAGACCTTCGAGGGCGCCGAATCGCTGGTGCTGTTGCTGCGCGACGAGCCGGCCCTGCTGAGCGACTTCCTGCCCGAGGACGCCGGCATGGTGCTGGTCGACCCGCTGCTGCTGCAGGACCGGGCCAACAAGTTGCGCGAGGAGGCCGAGGTCCTGGCCGAGACGGCGTGGCGAACAGCGGCGTTCACGGCCGCCGGCGGCGATGCCGCCGCACACACCGAGGGGGCGCCGCTGCAGGGCACCAACTTCGCGACCCCGGAGCAACTGCTCGACCGCAGCCCCCGCCGGGTGTGGCGGCTCACGCCCTTCGGGAACGCGTCCGGCACGCGTCTGCCCGGCACCGGCTGGGACTCGTTCCGCGGCGACGTCGTCACCCTGGCCGAACGTGCCAGGACCCTGCTCAACCAGGGCACGCGCGTCGTCATCGCCGTCGACGCCGACGGCCCGGCCCGGCGCATCGGTGACGTGCTCGGCGAGCAGGGCGTGCCGGCCGCGATCGTGAAGACCTTGCCATCGACGGCCGACGGACGACGTGTCGAGGTGACCGTCAGCCGGCTGCGGGCCGGCTTCCACGCCGACGAACTGGGCCTGGCGATCCTCGGCACCTGGGACGTGTTCGGTCCGCGCCGCAAGCGCGCCAGCCGGCGGCTGGGGACGCGGACCAGCGCCGCGGACGCCGTGCTGCAGTTGCGCGAGGGTGACCCGGTCGTGCACCGCACCCACGGGGTCGGCCGTTACCGGGGCATGGTCACCCGCGAGTTCCCCGCTCCGAACGGCAAGGTCGCCAAGCGCGACTACGTGCTGCTCGAGTACGCGGACGGCGACACCCTCTACGTGCCGTCGGACCAGGTCGACGCCGTCACCAGGTACCAGGGCGGCGAGACCCCGTCGGTCATGTCGCTCGGCGGTGCGCAGTGGGAGCGGGCCAAGAACCGGGTCCGCAAGGCGGTCCGTGACATCGCCGCCGACCTGATCCGTCTCTACGCCGCCCGCATGCACTCACCCGGCCACGCCTTCACGCCGGACGGCGCGATGCAGGCCGAACTCGAGGACGCGTTCGCCCACGTCGAGACCGTCGACCAGCTCACCACCATCGACGAGATCAAGCGCGACATGGAGACGCCGGTCCCGATGGACCGGCTGCTCGCGGGCGACGTCGGCTTCGGCAAGACCGAGGTCGCCGTCCGCGCCGCCGGCAAGGCCGTCTTCGACGGCAAGCAGGTCGCGGTGCTGGTGCCGACCACGATCCTCGCGCAGCAGCACTTCGAGACCTTCAAGGAACGCTTCTCGGGGTTCCCGGTCGAGGTCGAGGCGTTCAGCCGGTTCACCACCCCCAAGGACCGCAAACGGATCCTCGACGGCCTCGCCGCCGGGACGGTCGACATCGTGGTCGGCACCCACGCGCTGCTCGGCAAATCGGTGCGGTGGAAGGACCTCGGCCTGGTCGTGGTCGACGAGGAACAGCGGTTCGGGGTGGCCCAGAAGGAGCGGCTGAAGCAGCTGCGCACCTCGGTCGACGTGCTGTCGATGTCGGCCACACCCATCCCGCGCACCCTCGAGATGGCCGTGTCCGGGCTGCGTGACCTCTCGGTGATCGAGACCCCGCCCGAGGACCGCCAGCCGGTCATGACCGTGGTCAGCGAGTACGACGAGGCCCAGATCGCGCTCGCGATCCGGCGCGAGCTGTTGCGCGACGGCCAGATCTTCTACGTCCACAACCAGGTCGACTCGATCCACCGCGTGGCCGCCGGGATCGCCGAGATGGTCCCCGACGCGCGGGTCGAGGTCGCCCACGGGCAGATGGACGAGCGT
The DNA here is from genome assembly GCA_035462025.1 of Egicoccus sp. Classification (GTDB taxonomy): domain Bacteria; phylum Actinomycetota; class Nitriliruptoria; order Nitriliruptorales; family Nitriliruptoraceae; genus Egicoccus. The sequence continues at coordinate 9,539 of DATHUR010000129.1, forward strand.
CAGCTCGAACGGGTGATGGTGCGGTTCTGGGAGCGCGAGTTCGACGTGCTGGTGTGCACCACGATCATCGAGTCCGGCCTGGACATCCCCAACGCCAACACCCTGATCATCGAGCGGGCCGACCTGCTCGGGCTGTCGCAGTTGCACCAGCTCCGTGGTCGTGTCGGCCGGTCCGCCGAGCGCGGCTACGCCTACTTCCTCTACCCCGAGGGCGCGTCGATGACCGAGCCCGCCTACGAGCGGCTCAAGACCATCGCCGAGCACACCCGCCTCGGCTCGGGCCTCGCGATCGCGATGCGCGACCTCGAGATCCGCGGCGCCGGCAACGTCGTCGGCGCCGAGCAGTCGGGCCAGGTCGCCGCCGTCGGGTTCGAGATGTACTCGCAACTGCTCAAGGAGGAGGTCGCGGACCTGTCCGGCGAACCGATCGAGGAAGAGGTCGAGATCAAGCTCGAACTCCCCGTCGACGCCCACCTCCCGCACGACTACGTCGAGGACGAGCGGCAACGGCTGGAGTTGTACAAGCGCATCTCGGCCATCCGTGACGCCGGCGGGGTCCGTGACGCGAAGGCGGAACTCGCCGATCGGTTCGGTCCGCTGCCAGAGGCGGCCGAACGGCTCCTCTCGCTTGCCGCGCTCAAGGCGGCGCTGCGCCGTTGGAGGATCCACGAGATCACGCTGACCGCCTCGGGCCGACTGCGGATCGCGCCGATGGACCTGTCCGACTCGCAACTGGTGCGCGTCGAGCGCCTGCACCGCGGGTTCCGCTACCAGCGCGAGCAGCAGGTGCTGCAGGTCCCGGTCCCCTCGCCCCGCCCCGACGACCTCATCGCGTGGGTCGCGGCGACGTTGCGCGACCTGCTCGCACCGCCGCCGAAGAAGCGCTGAGCTAGCGGGTGTCCTCGTCGAGTTCGTGGCCGCGCGTCTCGGGCAGTCCGACGAACACCACGGCCACGACGGCGACCAGGACCCCGATCGCCACCGAGGCGTTGGCGAACCCGCCGGTCAGGTCGGCGAGTACACCGAACGACAGCAGGCCGAGGACGGCGCCCAGCACGCCGGCCATCGTCATCCAACCGGCGACCGTGGCCCGGAACGAGGTCGGTGCGATCTCGGCGGCCAGCGCGCCCGCCGGTGGCGCGAACCCGCTGCTGAAACCGATGGCCATCAGGTAGCCGACCGCCAGCGACGGCACGCCGCCGGCATAGGCGACCGCCACCGAGATGCCGGTCGCCGCCATCATCAGTGCGCCCGTGAGCCGCCGGCCGAGCCGGTCGGCGCCGGCGCGGCCGACCAGGATGCCGAGCAGGCCGGCCGGCCCCGCACCCAGTACCAGGGCCGACAGGAACAGCGGCGACGCGCCCAGCACGTTCTCGCCGTAGACGAACAGGTAGGTGAACCCCGGTCCGGTCGCGACCGCGATGCCGAAGGTGACGACCGCGAGCAGCACGACGGGCCGGGCCAGCGTGCGCGGGACCCGGCCGGGCAGGCCCTGCGCGTGGGCGGCGTGCTGGGCGATCTTCGGTTCGCGGACCTTGCGTGCCAGCAGCGGCAACAACAGCAGGGGGACGAGCGCGAATGCGGTGACCAGGCGGAACGACGGCTCACCCGGCCATGCTCCGCGGGCGACCGAGACGATCCCGGCGCCGAGGCCGTACGCGGCGGTGATCAACGCGATCGCCGCAGACCGGTCCCTCGTGGTCGTCTCCTCCGCCGCGACCACACCGGCCAGCGCGTTGACGGTCGACAGCGCCGGACGGGCCAGGGCCACCAACGCCACGTACCACCAGAACCCCGGTGACAGGGCGGCCATGCTGGTCAGGGTCAGACCGATCGCGGCCAGCGTGAGCAGCAGGTTGCGGCGCCCGAACCGGTCGGCCAGCGCCGCAGCCGGCAGCGACATCAGCGAGGCGACCCGCACGAGCGCCAGGGCGATGCCCAGGGTCGTGGCGGGCAGGCCGATCTGAGCCGCCACCTCGTCCCCGACGCCGACCTCGCCGAAGGCCGCGGCCACGTCGCCGATCACCGCGGTCACGCTGAACTGCGCCACCCCGGCGGCGATCGAGAGGACCGAGACCGTCAGCACCGGGGCCGTGAGCCAGGCCGGCCGGCGACGCCGGCCGTCGGTGGCGGCAGGGGAGGCTTCGGTCACGACGGTCCTGGGCGCGAAAGAGGCGCGAACCTATCCGGACGTGCCGTGGCCAAGACAGCCGAGCGGGTGGTCGCTAATCTCCTTGTTGCAATTCGTTCGCAACAAGGACCCGCTCGCCGCCAGGAGCCCCCCGGTCATGCACGCCCCCGACGGTTTCCTCACCGTCCCCGTTGCGGTCGGTACCGGCCTGCTCAGTGCGGGTGCGATCGGCGCAGCCGTTCGGCAGTCGCGGGAGCACCTCGGTGAACGACAGGTGCCGCTCGCCGGCCTGACCGCGGCCTTCGTGTTCGCGGCGCAACTGGTCAACTTCCCGGTCGCGGCCGGGACGACCGGCCACCTGATGGGCGGCGCCCTGGCCGCGGTGCTGCTCGGTCCGTGGGTCGGGATGCTGGTCGTCGGTGTGGTCGTGATCGTCCAGGTGTTCTTCGCCGATGGTGGCGTGACCGCCCTCGGCTACAACCTGCTCAACATGGCGATCGTGACCTCCCTCGGCGGTTGGGGCGTGTTCCGGCTCGGTCGACGCGTGCTCCCCCGGACCCGTGCCGGCGTCGTGCTCGCGGCGGGCTTCGCCGGGTTCTCCTCGGTCGTGATCTCGGCGGCGGCGTTCAGCCTCGAATGGCTCTTCGGTGCCAGCGCCCCGGTGGCCTTCGACCGGGTCTTCGGCGCCATGGTCGGCATCCACGTGCTCATCGGCATCGGCGAGGGGGTGATCACCGGGCTGACCGTGGCCGCCGTGCTCGCCGCGAGGGCCGACCTCGTGACCGGCGCCGGCGACCTCGACCTGCCGCGGCAGCCGGCACGTCGCGGCCGGCCGTTCGCCCTCGGCGCCCTCGCGGTCGCGCTCGTGGTCGCCGCCGGGGTGTCGCAGTTCGCCGCCGAGGACCCCGACGGCCTCGAACGCGTGGCCGAGGACACCGGCTTCGCCGCATCCGCGCAGGACCACCCGTTCGGCAACTCGATCTTCGCCGACTACGCGACGGCCGGCGTCGCCGACGAGTCCACGAGCCTGGCGATCGCCGGGATCTCGGGGACCCTGCTGACGCTCGCCGTCGGGGGCGGGTTGTTCTCGGCCGTGCGTCGTCGCCGCCCCGCCGCCCCGTCGCCCACGCAGCGGGTGGGGTAGCGGATGGGGGCCGGGCACGCCCACGCGCTGTACGTGCACGAGCATTCGCCCGTCCACGCCCTGCCGCCGCACGTCAAGATCGTCGCGACGTTCGCCTTCGCCACCACCGTCGCCGTCACACCGCACCGCGCCGTGCCGGTCTACACGCTCGCCGCGCTGCTGATCGCGACCGTGGCACGGATCGCCCGCGTGCGACTGCGGTTCGTCGCCGTGCGACTGGTCGTCGTCGTGCCGTTCCTGCTCGTGGGGGCCATGGTGCCGTTCGTCGCCTCGGGACCGCGTACCGAGATCCTGGGCGTGTCGGTGGCCGCGGAAGGACTGGTCGCCGGGTTCGGCATCGCGGCCCGCGCCACGCTCGGCGCGGCCGCTTCGATCCTGCTGGCCGCGACCACCGAGGTGCCGCGCCTGCTGCGTGGCCTCGAACGTCTGCGCGTGCCGCCCGTGCTGACCCAGATCGCGACCTTCATGGTGCGCTATCTCGAGGTGGTCGCCGGTGAACTCGGCCGGATGCGCACCGCGATGGTCGCGCGCGGGCACGACCCGCGGTGGCTGTGGCAGGCGCGCCCGGTCGCCGCGGCCACCGGTGCCCTGTTCGTGCGCAGCTACGAGCGGGGCGAACGGGTGCACGCCGCGATGCTGGCCCGCGGCTACACCGGCACGATGCCGCAACTCGACGAGGAGCCCGACGTCCTGGTCCGGACCTGGGCCCGCGCGCTCACGCCGACCGTCGTGCTCGCCGCCGTCCTCGTGGCGTGGACGGTGCTCACGTGAGCCACGCCGACGCCGGCGCCCCCGCCAGCCTCGAGGTGTCCGGACTCCGCTACACCTATCCTGACGGTACGGCGGCCCTGCACGGGCTCGACCTGCGGGTCGAGGCGGGTGAGCGGGTCGCGGTGCTGGGCCCCAACGGCGCCGGCAAGACCACCTTCGCGCTGCACTGCAACGGGCTGCTGCGCGGCCAGGGCGGCGAGGTGGTGGTCGGTGGCCTCGTGCTCGACGACCGCTCGCTGACCGAGATCCGCCGCCGGGTCGGGTTCGTGTTCCAGGACCCCGATGACCAGCTCTTCCTCGGCACGGTGCGCGAGGACGTCGCCTTCGGTCCGGCCAACCTCGGCTTGCGCGGTGACGAACTGCAGGCGCGGGTGCGGGACGCACTCGCCGCGGTCGAGGCCGGACACCTCGCCGGGCGCGCGCCCCACCACCTCTCCGGCGGCGAGCGTCGTCGGGTCGCGCTGGCCACCGTCCTCGCGATGCGTCCGGCCCTGCTCGTGCTGGACGAGCCGACCTCCAACCTCGACCCCGCCGGCCGCCGCGAGCTCCACGACGTGCTGGCCCGCCTCCCGGTGACCCAACTGGTGGTCACGCACGACCTGCCGTTCGCGCTCGAGCTGTGCCCGCGCGCCGTGATCGTCAACGACGGCCGGGTCGTCGCCGACGGTGCCACCGCCGACATCCTCGCCGACGAGGCGCTGCTGCACGCCAACCGGCTGGAGCTACCGTTCGGGTTCGACCCCCGGACGACCCGCCGGGGCTGAGTCCGGACCGATCGTCGAAGGGGCGCCGTGCGCCTGGTGACCTGGAACGTCAACTCGCTGGGTGCCCGCATGCCGCGGGTCTTCGAACTGCTCGAACAACTCGACCCGGACGTGGTCTGCCTGCAGGAGACCAAGGTCGCCGCTGCAGCCTTCCCGCACATGGAGTTCGCCATGGCGGGATATTCGGCCGTCGAGCACTCCGCGGGACGCTGGAACGGCGTCGCCCTGCTCGTACGCGAGGACGTCGAGGTGGACGGTGTCGTCCGCGGCCTCGAGGGCGAGCCGGACGTGACCGAGGCCCGCTGGATCGAGGCGCGCGTCGGCGGTGTGCAGGTCGTGAGCACCTACGTGGTCAACGGCCGTAGTCCTGACCACCCGATGTTCGCCGCGAAGCTCGATTTCTTCGCCGCGGCCCGTGACCGGGCCCGCACGCTCGTCGCCAGCGGGCCGACGGTGATCGCCGGCGACCTCAACGTGACCCGTGACGACCGTGACGTGTTCGACCCCAGGGCCTTCGTCGGTGCGACCCACGTGACCCCCGAGGAGCGGGCCCACTTCGAGGCGATCCTGGCCGTCGGACTGGCCGACGCCTGGCGCGTTGTGGAACCCGACGCTGTCGGGTTCACCTGGTGGGACTACCGCGCCGGGGCGTTCCACAAGAACCTCGGCATGCGTCTCGACTATGCCCTGGTCAGCGGCCACCTCGACGTCCGCAACGTGCTGGTCGAACGCAGCTTCCGCAAGAACAACCGGGCCGGCGACAAGCCGTCGGACCACGCGCCGCTGGTCGTCGACCTCGACCGGCACGAGCCATCCGGCCCGCAGTAGGGTCGCGCTGCCGTCGTCGAGGAGGATGCGCCGTGGCCACCGACTGCCTGTTCTGCAGCATCGTCGCGGGGGACGTCCCCACCGAGCGCGTGGCCGAATCCGATGCCGCCATCGCCATCCGCGACATCGCCCCGCGCGCGCCGGTGCACGTGCTGGTCGTGCCGCGCGAGCACGTCGGCTCCGCCCACGACCTCGACGAGCACGGTGACGGGCTGCTGTCGGCCTGCTTCGCGCTCGCCCGCGAGGTCGCCGAGTCCGAGGGGACGGCCGACGGCTACCGCGTCACGACCAACGTGGGCGAACGCGGCGGCCAGTCCGTGCACCACCTGCACTTCCACGTGCTCGGTGGCCGCCAACTCGGCCACATCGACTCCGGATCGCCGGAACCGCCCGCCTGACGCCCGCTACTCAGAGCTGGTCGTGGTGGCGATGGTCGTGGTGATGTGACTCGTCGAGGACGACGGTGCCGTCGTCGAGCACGTGGACGTGCCCGCCGTACGCGGCAGCGAGGTGCTCGGGAGTGAGCACCTCGGCCGGCGGGCCCGACGCTACGACCTTCGTCGCCATCAGCACCGTCAGGTCGGCGAGCTGCGCCGTGCCGACGTCGTGGGTGGTCAGCACGACCGTCGCGCCGCGCGCCCGCTCGGTCCCGATGACCTCGGAGATCGTCTCCTGGGTGACCATGTCGAGGCCGGTGATCGGCTCGTCGAGCAGCAGCACGTCACCACGCTGTGCCAGTGCCTGCGCCACGTAGACCCGCTGGCGTTGTCCGCCGGACAACTGCAGCAGTTGCCGGTCGAGGAGGTCGCCGATCCGAAGCCGCTCGACGGCGTCGGCGACCGCCGCGCGGTCCTCGGCCGTGAGCGGGCGCAGGGGGCCGCGCCGGCCGTAGCAGCCCATCCGGACCGTCTCGCGGACCGTCAGCGGCACCGCCTCGTTCGCGACGGTCGTCTGCAGGACGTGGGCGACCTGCCGCCGCACCGCGCGGGGCGGCCGACCGAGCACCTCCACGCGGCCGCGACTCGGACGCACCAGGCCCGAGATCGTGCCCAGCAGCGTCGACTTGCCCGACCCGTTGGGGCCGATGATCGACACCACCTGACCCCGCACGAAGGTCAGGTCCACCGAGGCCACGGCGGTGTGGGTGCCGTAGCGGACCTCGACCCCCTCGAACACGACCGCGGGCCGGTCGGCGACGCCGCCGGCCGCGCTCGGGTCGATCGATGGAGAGGGGGAGGGCATCTGCGCTCGCTTTTAGGAACGGTTCCTATTATCCTCATCGAAACCGCCGACGCAAGCTATCCGCACCCGACAGGTCCCCGTCATGCAACGACCCCCGCGAACCCGGGTATTCCGCGCCGCCGTGGGCGCTGTCGCGCTGGCCGTGGTGCTCGCCGGCTGTGCCGGTGACGACGGGTCCCTCACCGGGGACGTGGCCGCCGACCGGACCGACGGCGACGATCCCGCGGCGGCGCCCGCCGACGATGCGTTGCACGTGGTCACGACCACCAGCATCCTCGGCGACGTCGTCGCCAACGTCGTCGGCGAGCAGGGCCAGGTGACGGTGTTGATGCCCGCCGGCGTCGACCCGCACGGCTACCAGCCGTCGGGGGCCGACGCGGCGGCCCTGCGCGACGCCGACCTGGTCGTGGCCATCGGGCTCGGCCTCGAGGAGAACCTCGTCGACGCGATCGCGGCTGCCGAGGCGGAGGGTGCCCACCTGCTCGAACTGGCTCCGCATCTCGACCCGCGGCCCTACGACGAGGACGAGCATGCCGACGAGGACGAGCATGCCGACGAGGACGACCACGATCACGGCCCGCTGGACCCGCACGTCTGGTTCGACCCGGTACGCATGGCCGACGGTGCGCGCCTGATCGGCGACGAACTCGCCTCGCTGGCCGCGGGGGAGTGGAACGCCCGCGCCGACGCCTACGCCGCCGAACTGCTGGCCGTGCACGAGGAACTCGAGGCGCAGTTCGCCGCCCTGCCCGATGCGGCGCGCCGGCTGGTGACCAACCACGACGCGCTGGGCTACCTCGCCGACCGCTACGACCTCGAGGTGATCGGCACGGTCGTGCCCGGCACCTCGACCCAGGCCGAGGCGGACGCGCGGGCCTTCGCCGCCCTGGTCGAGACCATCGAGGACGCCGGCGTGGACGCGATCTTCACCGAGAACATCGAGACCGCCGGCCTGGCCGACCAACTCGCCAGGGAGGTCGCCGCGCGCGGCGGGCCCGAGGTCGCGGTGGTCTCGCTGTACACCGACGCGCTCGGCGAGCCCGGCAGCGGTGCCGAGACCTACGTCGGGCTCCTGCGCGAGAACGGCCGCAGGATCGTCGAGGCCCTGCGATGACGTGGCTCGAGTTGATGACCGAGCCCTTCGCATACGACTTCATGCGCAACACCCTGGCCGCGGGCCTGCTCACCGTGGTGGCCAGTTCCCTGATCGGCACGTGGGTCGTGATGCGCGGCATGTCGTTCATGGGCGACGCGCTGGCCCACGGCGTGCTGCCCGGCATCGCCATCGCCTACGTGCTGGGCGGCAACCTGCTGCTCGGCGCCGCCATCTCGGCGGCGGTCATGATCGGTGGTGTCAGCATCGCCAGCGCGCGCAGCCGCCTGGGCGACGACACCGCGATCGGCCTGCTGTTCGTCGGGATGCTGGCGTTGGGTGTGGCCGTCATCTCGCGCGGCGGGGCCTACGCCGGTGACCTGACCACGATCCTGTTCGGCTCGCCGCTGGGCGTGACGGCGGCGCAGGTCCGCACCGTCGCGGTCGCCACGGGCGCGACCGTGCTGGTCACGATCGCGATGTACCGGCCGTTCCTGGTGCTGTCGTTCAGCCGCGCCAAGGCCGAGGTGCTGGGCCTGCATCCGGCCGTCACCCACGTGGTCATGCTGGCGCTGGTCGCCATGGTCATCATCACCTCGTTCCGGGCGGTCGGCACGATGCTGGTCTTCGCGTTCATCGTCGCCCCGCCCGCGACCGCGGCGCTGGTGTCGCGCCGGGTGCCGGTGATGATGCTGGTCGCGATCGGACTCGGCTCCCTCGGCGTCTTGGCCGGATTGCTGATCAGCTTCCACCTCGGCCTCGCCGCCGCGCCGACCATCGCGGGGCTCACGGTGGCGATGTTCTTCGTCGTACTGACCGTGCGCGAGACCGTCGAGCAGGTGCGCGTCATCCGCCACCGCCGCCACGTCCCCGCGCATTGACCGCTGCCGGCCGGGCCGCAGCTCTCCCCGCCGCGCAACAAACTCTCAGCGACGGTGGTCAGTTGCCAGATTCGCGACCGGGATGCTTCCTGCCGTGCGAAAAGCTCTCGCCGGCGGTGGTTGGTTGCCAAGAGGTGGCCCGCCGAGGTCGTCAGGCCGGGCGGAGTACGGGGGTCGGCACCCCGAGCTCGTCGGCACGGGCGGCGACCGCGCCCATGACGTTGGCGGTCAGGGCGGCCCGGTCTTGCAGGTCCCGCTTGGTGACGTAGAGGACGCGGACCCCGGTCAGGCGCAGCTCGTCGTCCCGGACCGCGTCGGCACGCCGTGCGCCGGCGCTCGCATGGTCGATGTCGCCGAGGTACTCCCAGGCCAGGCGGAGCAGGCGCAGATACCAGTCCACGCGCCGGTGCGGCGTCACCCAGACCTGCGGTTCGGGTGCCGGATCGAGCCGGGTCAGCACCCCGCCCAGTCTGCGCTCGCCCTCGCTCTCGCTGAGCAGGCTGTCGCCGTCCATCGCATCGAGGAACGCCTTGACCGCTGGATCGTCGGCGCCGCGCTCGTCGAGGCGACGCAGCAGCGCTCCCGCATCGACGAGGTTGCGCCACGCAAGCTGGTCCTTCGCAACGCGCAGCGAGCGATCCCGGATCTTCGGCCGGAACAGGGCCGACTCGAGCAGGGCGTCGACAGGCGCGGCCAGCCGCACGTCCCCGAGCAGTTCGTACTCGCGCCCGACCAGCGGATCGACCCGGTACGGGAATGGCGCTCCGCGGATGCGGCGCCCGGGCCGGACCAACACCTCGAATGGCGCGTCCGGCGTGAAGTGGTCGATGCGATGGTGGGCGAGGACGAACGGACCGGTGAGGACCGCGGCCGGCCGGGCCCGCAGCGCCGCTGCGATCGCTCGTTGCTCCGGGCAGGTGGTCCCCGGCAGCGCGTAGACGCCGACGTCGAGACGGTCGAGGTCGCCGCGCGCCACCCGGTTGTCGATCGTCGCCCGGCTCAGAACACGGCGCAGTTGCCACCGCGCGAGGACACCGTGCTGTGTCGCAGCGAGGGCCAGCAGTTCGTCGGGGAGGCGTGCCATGCAGTCAGCATCGCGAGGAACCGCGGCGGCAGCCGATCTGGGCCTCCCCAGCCTGTGGAAAACGCGGCTCGCAGGCTCGGCCGGGCCACCTCGCGACAACTGACCGCCGTCGGTGAGAGTTTGTTGCGGTCGGGCGGCGCTCCGGGGCGCCATCTCAGCAACTGACCACCGTCGGTGAGAGTTTCTTGCGGCGCGGTCTGGGGTCAGCTGCAGGTGGCGCAGGTGCCGACGAGTTCGAAGCGGTGCGAGTCGACGTCGAAGTCGGTCTGGCGCCGGGCCTCCTCGGCCGCCTCGGCCAGCGCCGTCTCGATCCTGGGCGGCAGCACGACGTCCTCGAGCCGGCCGCACAGCGAGCACAGCAGATGGTGGTGGTGCTCGGACAGTTCCTCGGTCAGCTCGTAGCGCGCGACGTCGTCGGTCGAGGTGATCCGGCGCACGGCGCCGCACTGCTCGAGCGTGGCGAGGTTGCGGTACAGCGACGACTGCGACTGGGCGGCGCCGATGGTCTGCAGCTCGGGGATCGTCACGGGCCGGCCGGCGTCGATGAGCAACTGCACCAGCTGGCGACGTCCCCCGGTGTAGCGCTGCCGGGCGCGGCGGAGCTGGTGGTCGACGGTCTCGTGCACCTCGGTCGTCATGGGGCCAGCATAGGTCACGTTCTCGGAATGGCCTGCGGGTCGCCGGATAGGCCGTAGATGACTATGGTGAGGGGAACCTTACCAAACGACTCGATCGAGACGACCATGGACCCGACGCCGTCCGGTCGCGCCACGCCGCGGCAGGTGGCCGTCGCGCTCGGCAGGGCCGCGGCGCTCAATCCGTGGCTCGGCGGCCGCACCGACGCCCCGCCGCCCGGGACGCCCGACCTGGCCAGCCTGGCGTCGGATTCCGACCGGCTGGCCGGGATCGTGGGCCGGTGCGCCGTGCGACTCGGGACCCAGCGCCAGGATGTCGCCGCCGGCCTGCTGTTCCACGACCTCGCCTGGCGCGTCCTCGCCCCCGCCTTGTCGGCCGCCGTCGTCGCGGACGTCG
>DATHUR010000130.1:0-65909 GCA_035462025.1 Egicoccus sp.
AGCAGGACCGTGCGCGCGACCAGGGGGCCTAGCGCTCCGGGTTCCCGGTGCTGGTTGCCGCGTCCAGCTGCGGGAACGGGTCGAGGGAGAACAACGCCTCGACGGGCAGACCGAACTCGCGGCAGATCCTGAGTGCGAGGTCGAGGCTGGGGCTGTACTCGCCCCGCTCGATGTAGCCGATCGTCTGGTAGTGGACGTCGACGGCGGCGGCGAGGTCCTTGCGGGACAGGCCGCGCTCGGTACGGATCGTCCGCAGGCGGGTGTGGAAGGCCGGGCGGTCACTCGGCGCCATCATCGACCTCGTCGGGCAGGCGCCACGCCAGTACCAGCGTCGGCAGCAGGTAGGCGCCCATGACCACCGCGACGGCCAGGCCCGCGGCGGCCGCCGTGTCGGCGGCGAAGGAGGCCTGCACCACCATGCCCGCCGCCAGGCCGAGGCTCGTCCCGATCACGTAGGGGTGATCGAGGACCGTGTCGCGCACCACGCGCTGGCGCTCGTCGAGGCCGGCCGGTGAGCGGTCGAACAGGAAGTCGGTGGCACCGGCGAGCAGCAGCGTGGCCGCGAAGACCGGCGCGAACAGCGCGATCACGGGCCAGATACGGTCCGCGAGCAGCCCGGCACCAGGCAGTAGCGCCAGGAGCGTGACGGTGCCGACCACGAGTGTCCGCCGGCGACGTCGTGTGCGCAGGCGGCGAACGGCCGGGACGTCGGCCAGCACCCGGCAGGCGGCGTGGAGTCGGCGTAGCGGGGGGTGCAGCGCGGTCATCGGCGGGCTCCTCGGACTGGTGCCGGGACGGTAGGGAGCATCGGCCGCACAGTCAATAGTAAATTTACTACGTCATCCGTCGTCACCGTCGGTCGGTCGGGTCGTTGTCGCGGGTGGCCGTCGTCCACCTGCCCGGAGCAACGTCGTGTCCTCAGCCGCTGCATCCGTCCGTTCCGCGTCGGTCGCGCTCGCCAGCCTGCTGGCGCTGGCTGCCGTGGTGTCCACGCCGGCCAACGTCGCCGCCGCCGACGCCCCGGCACCGCAGCAGGGCCCGCGCAGCGTGATGTTCGTGGGCAACAACCACGACGGGACCGCCGACGTCGTCGATGTCCGCACCTTCGAGGTCCTGCACCGCGTCGACATGATCCCCGACCGCGACGAGCGGCTCGCCGAGATCCACGGTGACCCGGTCCGGCTCGGGTTCTTCCTCGGCATCCGGCACCTGATCGGGCAGGGGAGCGACCAGTTCGTCGACGACTTGTTCACCTCGCACGACGGCCGGTTCGTCTACGCCTCGCGGCCGAGCTTCGCCGACGTCGTCGCCATCGAACTGGAGACGGGCGACATCGCGTGGCGCTTCCCGATGGAGGGCCAGCGCTCGGACCACATGGCGATCTCGCCCGACGGGACGCGCCTGCTGGTGTCGGACTCGACGGCCAACAAGGTGCACGAGATCGACACGGCGACGGGGAAGCAGACCGGCGAGTTCGCGTCCGGCGACTCCCCGCACGAGAACGAGTACTACGCCGACGCGACCCGGGTGCTGCACGCCAGCATCGGACGCGTCTACACGCCGACCGACCGGTCCGAGCTCGGCCCGATCCGCGACGTGACCAAGGGCGAGGAGTTCCTCCAGGTCGTCGACGCCGACACGCTCGAGGTCCTGAAGCGCTGGGACATCGGCGCCAAGCTCGACGAGTTCGGCGCGCCCGACATGAGCGGTGCCGTCCGCCCCATGGCCTTGGCCCCCGACGAGCGGACGCTGTTCTTCCAGGTGTCGTTCCACCATGGCTTCGTCGAGTTCGACCTCGAGACCGAGCAGGTCACCCGCGTCGCACATCTGCCGCTGAGCCAGGCCGCGGCCGACACCCCGCGCGAGGACTACCTGCTCGACTCGGCCCACCACGGGCTGGCGATCGACCCGACCGGCCAGAAGCTGTGCGCGGCCGGCACGATGTCGGACTACGCCGCGATCGTCGACCGCGAGACGTTCGTGCCGCGACTGGCCTCCTCCGGCAGCAAGCCCTACTGGGCCACCACCGGCCCGACCGGCGAGCACTGCTGGGTGTCCTACAGCGGCGACGACCAGGTGGCGGTCATCGACTACGCCACCGAGCGCGAGATCGCCCGCATCGACGTCGGCGACCATCCCCAGCGCGTCCGCGCCGGCGTCGTGTCCCGCCGGGTCCTCGCCAGCTGGGGCATCATCGAACTGGCGAACCGCAGCCGCTGACCCTGGCGCCAGCGTGTGACTAGCGTGACGGTCGCGTCGGCGACAGGACGTTCGAGCGGTGAAGATCCTGTCGCTCAACGCCTGGGGCGGGGCCATCTTCGACGCGCTACGCGCATGGTTGCCGACCTGCGGGGCCGATGTCGTGTGCCTACAGGAGGTCACGCGGACCGAGGGGTTGAGCGGGTGGACCGAGTTCACAGACGGCCATAGGAGGTTGCCCCAGCGCGCCGACCTCTTCCGAGACATGGTCGACGTCCTGCCTGACCACGTCGGCCGGTTCGTCCTGTCGGATTCGGGCCCGGTGACCGGAAGTGACGGTCGGCGCCGGCAGCAGGACTTCGGCATCGCCACGTTCGTCCATCGGGGCATCGCGGTGCCGGACGGCGCGACGACGTTCGTGCACGGTGCATTGGTTCGACACGCCGAGTGGCCATCGGAAGGGCGACCGCGCGTGGCCGAGGCGCTCCGGCTGGTGCCCAGCGGGGCGGCCGCGGTCACTGTCGTTCAGGTCCATGGGCTGCACGACCCGGCGGGCAAGTCGGACACGCCGGCGCGTCTGGCCCAGGCAGAGCGCATCTCCGAACTCGTGACGCGAGTCCGAGCGCCGGGCGACCTCGCCGTGGTCTGTGGCGACCTCAACGTCCTACCTGACAGTCGGACCTTCGACGTTCTCGCCCAGGTGGGGATGACCGACCTCGTGCGGTACGCCGACACGCGCACGTCGCAGTATTCGAAGCCGGTCCGTCACGCCAGCTACCTGCTCGTGTCCGATCCCGCCCGTGTGCGACGGTTCGAGATCGTCGAGGCGCCGGAGGTGTCGGACCACCGGGCGCTGCTGGTCGATCTGTACTGAACGCGTGGAGCCGTTCGACCACACGATGGTCCAACGACTCCACACACGCCTCATTCGTCGAGCGTGTCCTCGGTGAGCCGGCCGGTGAACGTCGTGTCCGACCCGTCCAGCGTGCGGCGGTTCGAGGTTCGGTGCGTTCCTCCTGGCGCGGGAATACGCGGCGGTGCGGTGCGGGTTGCCTCGGCTGCACGGAGGTTCGGCTGATGCCGCACGAATCGAACGATGCAACCGATGCTGGCGCTGAGGGCCGGACCCCGGCCGAGCGCTCGCGCCGCCGACAACGACGTGCGCTGCTGTTCGGCGTGGTCGGGGTTGCGGTGACTGCATTCGCGCTGTGGTGGTTCCAGCCACAGACGCTGCTGTTCGACGACGTCGTCGACGAGGCCTTCCCGAGTGCTGATCGTGAGCCGGGCGGCGAAGCGACCCGCGACGGCGAGGTCGACGTCGACGCGCCGCCGGCCGCAGCGACGGCCAGTCCCGACACCGACGATGCGCCCGACGTCGCCCTCGCCGGTCCCGTGGAGCTCGCCGTCGGGTCGTTCGTGTCGCGTAGCCGGTACACCGTCACGGGCACCGCGACCGCCTACCTGCTCGAGGAGGGGGAGCGCATCCTGCGGCTCGAGGACTTCGAGTCGACCAACGGCCCCGACCTCTTCGTCTACCTGACCGTGGCCGGCGCCGACGACGACGACGCCGAGTTCGAGACCGACTTCGTCGACCTCGGCAGGTTGACCGGCAACGTCGGCGCCCAGAACTACGCCATTCCCCCCGATGTCGACCTCGAACGCTTCGACAGCGTGGTGATCTGGTGTCGCCGGTTCACCACCAGTTTCGGCGTCGCCGACCTGACCGTCGGCTGAGGAGGAGCAGCCTCGGTTCCGGTCGGCTGTGAGCCGGCCGCGGGACCAGACGGTGAGTGACCAACGTCTAGTGCCCCGAATTCGACAGGATCGCCCCCGCTCGGGTGAACACCGCGTCGAGCATGTCCTCGGTGAGCCGGCCCGTGAAGGTGTTCTGCTGGCTGACGTGGTAGCTGCCGAGCAGGATGCGTCCGTCGGGCAGCGTCGCCTCGGCGCCGTGGCCGAACCTCGGCTTCGCGCCGTCCCAGCCGCGGTGGCCGAGCACCACGTTCCACCCGAAGCCGCCCAGCGCGACCACGACCCGCCACGGGAGCAGGTCGAACTCGGCGTCGAGGTAGGGGGCGCAGCGGTCGCGCTCGTCGGGCGTCGGCTTGTTGGCCGGGGGAGCGCACCGCACGGGCGCCGTGATCCACACGTCGTCCAGCGCCAGGCCGTCGTGGCGCGACACCGACGTGGGCTGGTTGGCGAAGCCCGTGCGGTACAGCGACGCGAACAGCCAGTCGCCCGATCGGTCACCGGTGAAGATGCGTCCGGTGCGGTTGGCGCCGTGGGCGGCCGGTGCCAGGCCGACCACCAGCACGCGGCCCCGCGGGTCGCCGAAGCCGGGCACAGGCCGGCCCCAGTAGTCCCAGTCCGCGAACGCGCGTCGCTTGTCGCGTGCGACCTGTTCACGCCAGGCGACCAGCCGCGGGCAGGCGCGGCAGTCCACCACCGCACGCTCGAGCGTGGGCAGGTCCGGGTAGTCGCCGAGGGCGGGCAGCCGGGTCATGGCCCGGCAGGCTATGCGCCGCCGCCCCGACCTGACCGGCCGGCGTCGCCCCAGCGGTCACACTGGCGTGCTCCACTGCGACGTGGCCGGTGGAGCCGGCCGATCCGGCAAGGGGGGCGTGGATGACGCAGCACGAGGTTCTGGCCGAGGCAGGACACTACAAACGGCAACTGCTCAACCGGATGTTCGGTGGGGCAGCCGACGCCCCGGCGGCACGTCTGGCCGCTGGCGCCGGCCTCGGCCTGCCCCGCGGCGGCAACATCGTCGGGGTCGGCTACGGCGCCAAGCTGGTCGGCAGCCGGATCGCCGACGACCTGGCCGTGCGCGTGTACGTGCGCGCGAAGCGGCCCCGCGCACGAATTCCGGCGACCGAACGGATCCCCGAGGTGGTCGACGGCCGGCCCACCGACGTGGTTGCCGTCGGGGACCTGCGGGCTCTGCGGGCCTCGCGGCTGCCCGTGGACTGCGGGGTGAGCGTCGGCCACGTCGACATCACGGCGGGGACGATCGGGTGCGTTGTCGAGGTGGCCGACGCTCCGGACCAGCGGCTGATCCTGTCCAACAACCACGTGCTGGCCGCCAGCAACGCCGCGGACAACGGCGATGCCATCCTGCAACCCGGCCCGCTCGACGGCGGAGATGTCGACGACCCGATCGGCGTGCTGCACCGGTTCGTCCCCATCGGATTCGACGACACGCCGAACCGCGTGGATGCGGCCGTCGCCCGGCTGCACGATCCGGGCAGTGTGCGGCCAGACATCGCGCACATCGGGCCACCGGTCCTGCCGCCGGTCGACGCTGCGCTGTACCAGTCCGTACGCAAGCACGGCCGGACGACCGAACACACCGTCGGCGTGGTCGTCGACGTCGCGGCCGACATCGAGGTGCGGTTCGGCATCCGCACTGCTGTCTTCGTCGACCAACTCGGCGTGGTCGGGGTCGGCGGCGACGCGTTCAGCGACGGCGGGGACTCGGGGTCGCTGATCGTGGATGCCGTCGAGCGCAACCCGGTGGCACTGCTGTTCGCCGGTGGGGGCGGTACGACCTTCGGCAACCCGATCGAGGCGGTGCTCCGCGCCCTCGATGCCACCATCGTCGGGGACGGACCCGGTGCCCTCGGGGCCGACACGCCCGCCACGTAGTCTGGTGGCGTCGGCGAACAACGAGTGAGCATGCCAGCGGCCACCCCCGGGCCCGACCGCCCGGCCCCCGGCGACGCGGCCCGTCTGCGCGCCGCCAAGGAGCACGCCCGAGCCATCTTGGGCGACTGGGCCGGCGTCCGGGGGCTCGGGATCGGCGATGGCTGTGTGCGCGTCTATGTCAGCGACGCCGCCGTCGCCCGCGACCTTCCCGACGAGGTCGACGGGGTTCGGCTCGAGTCCGTCGAGGTGGGAGACGTGACCGCCCATGACTGACCCGCCGATCCGGCTGACCGCCTACTCACACGGCGCCGGGTGCGCCTGCAAGCTGTCGCCGACCGAACTCGGCCAAGTGATGCAGGGCCTCACGCCCGCGACCGCCCCCGACCTCGTGATCGGGCGGGCCAACGGCGACGACGCGCTGGTGTGGCGCCGCCCCGACGGCCGCGCGCTGGTCGCGACGATCGACGTGTTCACCCCGATCGTCGACGACGCGGCGACCTGGGGCCGCATCGCCGCCGTCAACGCCGGCAGCGACGTGTTCGCCATGGGCGGCCGGCCCCTGTTCGCGCTCGCGTTCGCGGCCTGGCCGCGCGAGCAACTGCCGCTGGCGCTGCTCGCCGAGGTGCTCGAGGCCGGGCAGGACGCGGCCCGCGAGGGCGGCTGGGTGGTCGCCGGCGGCCACACGATCGACGGTGCCGAACCGCTGTACGGGCAGGCCGTGGTCGGCGAGGTCGACCTCGATCGCATGCTGGTCAACGCCGCCGCGCGTCCCGGCGACGCCCTGGTGCTCACCAAGCCGCTCGGCACCGGGCTGGTGACGACCGCGGTCAAGCGACGCGACCCGGCCGCCCATCGGCCCGGCGGCGACCTCGCCCCGCTCTACGAGGCGGCGCTGGCCGAGATGCTGCGCTCCAACGGCCCCGCCGCCACCGCGGCCATCGATCGTGGCGCGAGGGCCGGGACGGATGTCACCGGCTTCGGCCTGCTCAACCACCTGCGCGAGGTCCTGCTCGCCAGCGGGGTGGCCGCGACCGTCGACGTCGACGCGGTCCCGCGCCTACCCGGGGTGGACGACCTGCTCGCCCGCGGCGAGGTGCCGGGCGGCACGCAACGCAACCTCGCCCATGCCCGGCCCCACCTCGACGTCGGATCGGGGGTCGGCGAGGACGACCTGGTGCTGATCGCCGACGCCCAGACCTCGGGCGGACTGCTGCTCGCCCTGCCGTCGGCCGAGGCGGACGATCTCGTCGTGGACCTCGCCGGCTCGGGGCACACCGCGGCCGTTGTCGGCGTCGTCACCAGCGGCGAACCCGGCCGGGTGACGCTGCTGCCGGGGTAGCAGCGGGTGCAGAAGGGCGGACGGTGGTGCCGGCGACCGGCACCACCGTCCCGTGCCTCACGGCCGCGTCAACTCGAACGTGTAGCTGCCCGAGCCCTGGTAGGAGACGACCTCCCACAGGTAGTAGCCCGCGCCACCGCCGTAGGTGATCGACTCGTCGGATTCGGCCGAGGTGCTCGACGCTACGCGCTGCCAGTACCCCCACGAACTGTTCCAGCGGTAGAGGTAGAGGTCGAAGTCGGCGTTCGACGGACCACGCAGACAGCCCTGGTGGGTGCCCGATCCGGCGTAGTAGTAGGTGCCGTTCGGCTGGGTCTGGGCGTCACCGGTGCCCGAGAGGGAACCGCCGTACGACTCGGCCAGGCCGCACCCGGGCGTCGGGTCCGGATCCGGGTCGGGGTCGGGGTCCGGGCTGCCGTCCATGCGCGCGTACAGCAGCCGGTTCGGCGAGCCCTTGACGTTGCTGAGGGTTCCGGTCGTCGTCTTGTCGATCAGCGCGTCACCGACCGCGGCCGGTGTCGCGGTCGGGTTCAGGCCGAGGTGGATGGCCGCGGCCCCGGCCACGTGCGGGGAAGCCATGGACGTGCCGCTGATCGTGTTGGTCGCGCTGTCGCCGGTGTGCCAGGCGGCGGTGATGCTCGAACCGGGCGCGAACAGATCCACGCACGAGCCCCAGTTGGAGAAACTCGAACGCGCGTCGCTCGAGGTCGACGACCCGACGGTCAGCGCCGAAGCCGTGCGCGCCGGCGACGAACCACAGGCGTCGGCGTCCTCGTTGCCGGCTGCGACCGCGTACGTCACCCCGGCGGCCACCGAGTTGGCCACCGCGTTGTCGAGCGAGGTCGAGGCGCCCCCGCCGAGGCTCATGTTCGCGACGGCGGGCTTGGTGTGGTTCTGCGTGACCCAGTCGACGCCGGCGATCACGCCGGAGGTCGTGCCGCTGCCCTGGCAGTCGAGCACCCGGACCGCGACGAGTGTCGCGGCCTTGGCGACACCGTAGGTCGACCCGCCGACCGTGCCGGCGACGTGCGTGCCGTGGCCGTTGCAGTCGGTGGACCCGCGGCCGTCGTTGATGGCGGTGTAGCCGTGGACCGCCCGGCCGCCGAACTCGGCATGGGTGCGGCGGATCCCGGTGTCGATCACGTAGGCGGTGACGCCCGCCCCCGCGCCGTCATGGGTGTAGGCGTTGTCCAGTGGCAGGCTGCGCTGGTCGATGCGGTCGAGCCCCCAGGTGGCCGGGGACTGCGTGGCCACCTGGTCGACCGTCAGGTCGGCCTCGATGTACTCGACGTGCGGACGCCGCTGCAGGCGCTCCACCTCGCTCTCGCTCATGGTGGCGGCGAAGCCCCGGATCGCCGTCCGGTACTCGTGGTGGACCCGGGCGCCGCGTCGTTCGGACTCGCGGCGCTCGCGGGCCACCTCGTTGCCCGGCGCGTCCTTGTCGAACACGACGATGTAGCGACCCTCGATGGCGTCGGCGTTCTCGCGGCTCATCACCGGCGCCGGCTCGTCGGCGGACCTGCCGGCGTGATCGGGTCGCTGGCCCGGATCGTCCGGCTGGTCCGCGGCCGGCGCCGCGGCGAGCAGCAGCGCGACCACCCCCACGGCGGCGGACAGTTGTCTGCGGATCTGCAAGGTCTTCCCCCTTGACGGGCACCGCCACGGTGACGATGCCGGTTGCCCGCGCGGGGTCCTCTCCCGGGTTCCCCGCTGAACCTGCCACAAGAACGTGGCCGTCCGGGCACTGGAACCATGACACGATGGAGCTAGTCACATCGCCGCGGAGCGCAGATCGCACGCCGGCGGTCCCGGCAGGCGGGGGCCGGGCAGGCGGGCCGGGTCGTCAGCCCGCCGTGTCGGGCCCGGTCGGTGTCGCCGCCGCAACCGAGAGGATCGCGTGCGCCGTCCGCCGCGCGAGCGCCATGCAGGTCAGCATCGGGTTCGACCCCACGGCCGTCGGGAACGCGGAGGTGTCACCGATCCAGACCCCGCGCGTGTCGTGCAACTGGCCCGTCGGGTCGGCCACGCTGGTCGCCGGGTCGGTGCCCATCCGGGCCGACCCCATCTGGTGGGCACTGAACATCACGCGGCCGCCGGCCCCGTCGCCCGCCTTCTGCGCCCGGGCGACGAACGCATCGAGGTCCTGTCCGCGCTGCCACATCGCCAACGACCGGTGGGTGTCGAAGACCAGCCTGGCCCCCGCCGCCGCGTGCAACTCGATCAGCGTGCGCATCGCGTGGCGCCGGACGGCGAGGTCGACCGGGTCGGTCAGCGGGTAGTGCACGACCGCCTCGCCGCGCTCGTCCAGCGTGACCGTCCCGCTGCCGTGGTCGCGGGTCACCGCCAGGAACGGCGCATTGCCCGGGAACCGGCCCATCATCAGCTTGTGTTGCCGGCCCGAGTTCCAGGGCACGACCGCACCCGAGATCGACGGGTGGAGGTGGGCGGTCTCGACCAGGTAGCCGTGTCCCTGATCGACGTCGCGGTGCTCGGTCACGATCGCCGCCTGCGGCGGCCCCCACCAGGCGCGCATGTCCTCGTCGTAGAGACCGACGACCATGGGCACCGGATGCAGGCGCAGGTGGCGGCCGACGGCCGGCCCGCCGATCCCCGAGCGCAACAGGACCGCGGGTGTCTCGAGCGCCCCGGCAGCGACGACCACCTGGGGCGCGTGGACGGTCAGCGGCACGCGACGACCGTCGGGACGCCGATAGGTCGCCTCGACGCCGGTCGCGACGCCGTGCCGGGTCAGGATGCGTTCGACCCGGGCGCGGCACAGGATCCTGGCCCCGTTGGCCTCGGCGTCACGCAGGTAAGTACGGGTGGTGGACTGCTTGCTGCCCGTCCGGTCACCGAAGCCGACGTGTCCGGCCGTTGCCGGGTCGTAGGTGGCCGGGTCGGTGTTGCGGGCGGCCTTCTCCCACGCCTGGCCGAGCGCCTCGGCGCCGCGGGCCAACTTGTCGTTGACGCCGTTGAGGTGGGTGCAGTCGGTGTTGGCCGAGATGCGCTCGAGCACGGCCGTGAGGTGGTCGTCGAAGGTGGCCCCGTCGACGCCGTCGAGCCCGAACTCGTCGGCCCACTGGCGCCGGACCGCGTCGGGCGGCCGCACGCAGTTGAGCCAGTTGATGGCGGTGCCGCCACCCAGTGTGCCGCCGGCGAGGATCGCGACGTTGCCGTCGGCGGTCAGGTTGAGCCCGCCCCGCCAGTACAGCGCCTCGAGGGCCGACAGCTCGTCGGCCGGGAAGTCGGGCGCCTCGAAGTGGCCGCCCGCCTCGAGCACGACCACCGACAGCCCGGCGGCGGCCAACTCGCCTGCGACGACACCGCCGCCGGCGCCGGAACCGATGACGACCACGTCCGCGTCGACCCGGGGCGCGTCGTCGTCCAGCGGCGGCGACCACGTCGCGAGCTCACGGGGGGGCGGGTCGACCGCGGGCGGGCCCGGGTAGCCGAGCTGGGACCAGTTCGGGTTGCGTCCGGTCGCGTCGACCTGGCCGTAGAACAGCTGCGAGACCAGCGCCCGCAGCCCGTCGATGCCGTCCCGCGCCTCGGCCGACGCCCGCGACAGGCCCTTGAGCACGGCTTCCCGTACGGGCTGGGGCAGGCGGGCGAACCCGATGCCGCGGAGCACGTCGAGCAGCTTGCCGAGCTCGGCGAGGTCGTCGTCACCCAGCAGGGTCTCGAGCCGGGCGACCAGCGCCGGCACCAGGTCGAGATCACTGGCCCGCCGCGCCCAGAACCCGTGCGGGTCGTGCGACTGCGATCTCGGCGGGCGGACCGCCGGCGCGAACGTGTCGGCCAGCGCGGACAGGATCTGCTGACGGTGGGGGTCGAGCACGACGTCGGACATGGCTACCTCGCAGATGTCAGCCGCGGACGAGTTGACGGTCCGGCGCGATCTTGAGGACCGCGCGCGGCGACCCGATGTTGTCGGGGTTGTAGTCCTTGCCCGTGTAGCGCTGCGAGCAGGCGTCGATGTGGGCCCGGGCCTCGTCGCCGTGGACCACCTCGACGACCCTGCCGCGCACCTCGACGTACTGGTAGGGGTTCTCCTTGTTCCAGACGAGCACGGTGACGCGCGGATCGCGCTCGACGTTGAGGAACTTCTGCCGCTCGACCTCGGTGTTGATCAGGATGTGGTCGTCGTCGGCATCGACCCACATCACCTGCGTCTGCGGGGTCCCGTCCTGGAACAGGGTGGTCAGCGCGGCGAAGTTCTTGCCGGTCGCGAACTCCTTGACCTTCGGCTCGAGCGGCACGTGCGACTCCTTGGTGGTGGGATGCCGACGCTAGGCCACGGGCCGCCCCGCGCCCTACTCGGGTACCGTCCGACGCCCCCCGGCGTCCGACACGACGCCGTTCGCGAGGAGGTCGTAGTCGGTTTGAGCACGTCAGCCGCCGAGCCCGCCCAGGTCGCCTCGACCGCCACCTTCGCACTGGACGCCGCGACCTGGGACGCCCTGGTCGAACACGCCTGGTCCGACTTCCCCTACGAGGTGTGCGGGCTGCTCGGCGTGCGCCCCGACGGCGGACTCGTCCACTTCCCGATCGACAACGCCGAACGCTCCATGACCTACTACGTCATGGATGCCAAGCAACTGCTGCGGGCGATGCGCGAGATCGAGGACGAGGGCTGGGGCCTGGCGATCTACCACTCGCACACCCACACGCAGGCGTATCCGTCGGCGACCGACATCCGTCTGGCCGCGTACCCCGAGGCGACCTACCTGATCGTCACGCTGCAGGACCGTGACCATCCCGACGTGCGCGGGTTCAGCATCGTCGACGGCGTCGTGACCGAGCAGCACGTCGTCGTCCCCGATCGCGAGGTTGCCTGATGTCGTACCTGGGTCCGCTGGTCCGCCGCGGCTGGAAGTTCGCCCCGATCGTGGTGCAGGCGGCCAAGCAGGCCGATCGTCACGTCCGACCCCACTATCGCGCATGGCAGTTGGCCAACGCGGTGGACGGGTGGGTCGGCCGCTGGACCGACAACGACGGCACCCACTGGGTCGTGTTCAAGACCCCCGACGCCCCGCCGCTCCAGGCGTTCCCACCGTTGCGCGAGGCCGAACTCGAACGCGTGGGCCGTGAACTGAACCGCGGCTCGCTCAAGCGGCACGACGCACTGCCCGAGGCGAACGCGCTGCGAAAGGTCGGCCAGGTGCGCGACCTGCCCGGCAAGCTCACCCCGAAGCGAAAGCGCTAGCCGACCGCGCCACCCTCACGAAACGCACCGCCGGCCCTGCGGTCACGTGGTGAGGTCGCGGTGGCCGAAGGCGGCGAGGGCGACACCGACGAAGGTCGCCGCCAGCGCGAGCAGCACCAGGGTCGGCGTCCACGCCATCGGGTCGACGGGGACCAGTGGGGGGTGGGTGAAGGGGGAGACGTTCGAGATCGCCTGCGGCAGGTCGAGTACCTCGCCGAACTGGCTCACCACGAGTCCGGCCACCAGCGCGCTCCAGCCGAACGGCGTCGCCCACGCCGGCCGCACGGCGAAGACGAACGTCACGACACCGCCCAGCAACAGTGCCGCCGGGATCTGCACGAGCGCCGCCGACGCCGGCCCACCGAACCCGCCCGCGACATCGCCGATGACGAGCCCGTAGGTGAGCCCGGCTGCGGCACCCGCGGCGGCCAGCAGCAGGGCCGTACCGACGAGCGCGATCGTCACGTGCGAGAGCATCCAGCGGGACCGCGACACGGCGGTCGCGAGGATCGGCTCGACCCGCCCTGCCGCTTCCTCCACGCGCATGCGCAGCAGGGCCTGCACCGTGTACCCGGCCGTGGCGATGCCGAGCAGTCGCATGAGGAAGGCGAAGTACGAGTCCACGATCGTGCCGTCGCCCATCGCTTCGAGGATTTCGACGAACTGCGCACTGAGGTCGGCGAACTCGTCGACGGCGTCGCCGACGCTCCCGAACGCGGCGCCGGCGATGACCAGGCCTGTTGCCCACGCGACCAGCACCCAGCGCTGTTGTCGCCACGCGAGCCCGATCGGGCTCAGCAGCGCGGACGGGGCCTCGCGCGGCCCGCGCGGCACGTCGCGCATCCCGCTGCCGACGTCGCGGTGGTCGGTCAGGACCACGGCGAGGGCGACGAGCGCGGCCGACGCCCCCAGGAAGAGCAGCAGGATCCACGGGCGGGCGTCGGCGTACGGGCGCAGCTGCTGCCCCCACCCGATGGGCGACAACCACGACGGCCAGGCGCTGACGACCTGGAGCCCGTTGTCGGCCGCCTCGCCGGCGACATCGCCCACCGCACGGACCAGGAACGCCACGCCGATGGCGGCGCTCGCCCAGCCGTTGGCGGCTCGAGCCTGTTCGGCGATCTGGGCGGCGACGGCGGCGATCCCGGCGAAGACCAGGCCGACGGCCCCGTACGACGCGCCGGCCAGCAGCGATCCGCGGACGGGGAGCCCGTTGACCACGACGAGCGCGCTGGTGACGAGCGCGGCCAGGACGAGGTTCGCACCGAACGCCACCACCAGGGCGGCCGCCAGGCGGGCGTGCCGTCCCACGACACCGGCCCCCATCATCTCGGCCCGGCCGGTCTCCTCGTCCTGCCGGGTGTGCCGGACGACGGTCTGGATGCTGAACAGCCCGATGAGCACGGCCGTGAACAGGTAGGCCTCGGTCGTCGCGAGCGAACCGGGTTCGGGCCCCGCGGCCGGCCCGTCGAAGATGCGCGAGATCCGGTTGCCGGCGGTGAAGGCGGCCGCCTCGAGACGTTCGGCGTCGGTCGCGTAGAGCGCGATCACGCTGCCGGCGGTCGCCGAGACAAGCGCGGTCAGGCTCATGAGCCAGACGGTGGCGACGACCCGGTCACGACGCAGCGCCAACCGGATGAGGCGGGGGGTTGCGGTGAGTGTGGTCACCGGGCCATCTCGCCATTCTCCGGCGTGGCGGTCTCGTCTCCGTAGTGGCGCAGGAACAGCTGCTCGAGCGTCGGCGGGGTGGCGACGAGCGACCGGATACCGGCCCTGGTGAGGTGGCTCATCGCGGTCTGGAGGGCGTTGGGGTCGACCTCGAAGTGGAGGTGGCGGTGATCGATGACGAGGTCGTGCACCCCCGCGATCCGGTCCAGTCCGGCTGGTTCGCGTTCGGTCTCGACCGTGACCGAGGTCCGGGTCAGGTGACGCAGGTCCGCCAGGGTCCCGGTCTCGACGATGCGTCCCTCGCGGATGATGCTGATGCGGTCGCACAGCTTCTCGGCCTCGGCCAGGATGTGGCTCGAGAGCAGGATCGTGCTCCCGCGGCCCCGCACCTCGTGCACGACCTGCTGGAACACCGAGTCCATCAGCGGGTCGAGTCCCGAGGTGGGTTCGTCGAGCAGGTAGAGGTCGACGAACGACGACATCGCGGCGATCAGACCGACCTTCTGCCGGTTGCCCTTCGAGTAGGTCGAGCAACGCTTGGTCGGGTCGAGCTTGAAGCGCTCGATCAGGTCGTCACGCCGCGGCTTGTCGATACCGCCACGCAGGTCGCCGAGCAGGTCGATCGCCTCACCGCCGGACAGGTTGGGCCACAGGTGGACGTCGCCTGGGACGTACGCGAGGTGGCGGTGGAGGTCGACCGCGTCCTCCCATGGGCGCCGGCCGAGGACCTCGACCTCGCCGCGGTCCTTGCGCAGCAGCCCGAGCAGGATCCGGATCGTGGTGGACTTGCCGGCGCCGTTGGGCCCCAGGAATCCGTGGACCTCGCCCGGCGCGACGGTGAGGTCGAGACCGTCGAGCGCGCGCGTGGTCCCGAAGGTCTTCACCAGCCCGGTGGCGCGGATCGCGGCATCCATGACGGACCGTTCGAGACGGCGTGACAGGACGTGACGCCCGACCGACGGTAACCCGGCCGCCGTGTCGCGACCAGAGCAACTCGGCCTCTGCCCGGCTCAGGCGCCGACCGCTGCCGCCAACGCCGGGGCGAGGTCGCCACGGTCCTCGACGACCACGTCGGGCACGTCGAGCCATGCACCCAGATCGGCCAACTCGGCCGCCAGTTCGCGCGCGACGTGCACCCGGTCGACGCCGTCCTCGGCGAAGGCGCCGCGCACGAGCAACCGACCGGCGGGACGGTCGGCCTTGAGGTCCACGCGGGCGACGATGTCCTCGCCGAGCAGGAACGGCAGCACGTAGTAGCCGTGCACGCGCTTGGGCTCGGGGACGTAGATCTCGATGCGGTAGTGGAAGCCGAACAGCCGCAGGGCCCGCTCGCGCCGCCACACCAGCGGGTCGAACGGCGACAGCAGCGTGCGGGCCGGGTACGAGCGAGCCGCACCGGCGTCGGGGTGGCGGTAGACCGGCTCGTCGCCCCAGCCGCGGACGCGGACCTCCTCGAGCAGCCCGGCGGCGACCAGCCGGGCGAGTGCCGGTCGCACGTCGCGGGTGACCAGCCGGTGGTGGTCGGCGAGGTCGGCCGCCGTGCCGATCCCGTGCGCGGCCGCGGCACGCAGCATCAACCGCTCCCGCGCCTGTTCGAGCGGCGGGACCTCGGTCTCGCGGACCGGGTGGGGGATGACCCGGTGGGCGAGGTCGTAGACCGCGACGAAGTTGGGGGTGCGGTGGTGGATCGCGAGGTCGCCGCGTACCGCCAGGTAGTCCAGCGCGAGACGCCCCTTCGGCATGCCCCACCACGGTCCCGTGCGCTCGCCCGGGTCCTCGAGGTCGCGGATGCTGCGGGGCCCGTGCGCGTCGATCTCGGCCATCACCGCGTCGAGGTAGCCCGGGTGGGCCTGTTCGACCTCGCGGATCTGCCCCCACACCTGGGTCTCGGCGCGACGGTGGTGCAGCAGCGGCCACACGTCGACCGACGACAGCGACGCGACGTGGATCCAGCCCTCGTACTGCTCGCGGGAGTGCCACAGCCAGCGGTCGCGCGCGGCCCGGTCGTGCGGCCCGATCCGCGACCAGAACGGCAGCTCGTGGGCGCGGGCGAGCACGTTTACGCTGTCGAGCTGCACGATGTCGACCGTGTCGACGACGCGACGGAAGTGGCGAACGTCGCGGCGGACACCCACCGGCGGCCGCGCGCGACCGAAGCCCATCGCCGTCAGGGCGATGCGCCGCGCATGTCGTGCCGACAGGGTCCGCATAGATGCGCGGACGCTACTCGGCGACGCGGACAGCGTCGGTCAGCTACTCGCGGTGAGTTCGGGGTTGCGGGTGGCGTCCGCTTCGGCCTGGCGGCGGACGGCGTCGGCGACCGCCGGCACGACCCGGTCGCTGAACACGCTCGGGATGATGTGCGAGGGGTGCAGTTCGTCCTCGCCGACCACGGCCGCGAGCGCCCGGGCGGCGGCCGCCTTCATGTCCTCGGTGATGTAGCGGGCGCGGGCGTCGAGGGCGCCGCGGAAGATCCCGGGGAAGGCCAGCACGTTGTTGATCTGGTTGGGCTGGTCGCTGCGGCCCGTCGCCACGACCGCCGCGTACTTGCGCGCGGCGTAGGTGTCGACCTCGGGGTCGGGGTTGGCCAGCGCGAACACGATCGGGTCCTTCGCCATCCGGGTCAGGTCCTCGGGTTCGATCAGGTGGGGTGCGCTGACACCGATCATCACGTCGGCGCCCTGGATCGCGTCACGCAGACCGCCGCCCCGACGCTCGGGGTTGGAGTGCTCGCGCAGCCACTGCAGGCTGCCGTCGGCACAGGGATGCTTCGGCCCGCCGATGATGCCGTCCTTGTCCGACACCAGCAGGTTGCCGATCCCCTCGCGCAGCAGCAGTCGCGCGATCGCCATCCCCGCGGCGCCGGCCCCTGACAGCGCGACCGTGACGTCCTCGAGCCGCTTGTCGACCAGGCGCAGGGCGTTGATCAGCGCGGCCATCACCACGATCGCGGTGCCGTGCTGGTCGTCGTGGAACACCGGGATGTCGAGCGACTCGCGCAGCCGGTCCTCGATCTCGAAGCAACGCGGCGCCGAGATGTCCTCGAGGTTGATGCCGCCGTAGACGGGCGCGATCAACTCGACCGCGCGCACGATCTCGTCCGGGTCCTTGGTGTCGAGGCAGACCGGCCAGGCGTCGATGTCGGCGAACCGCTTGAACAGCGCCGCCTTGCCCTCCATCACCGGCAGGGCGGCGGCCGGCCCGATGTCGCCCAGCCCCAGCACCGCGCTGCCGTCGGTGACGATGGCGACCGTGTTGCCCTTGATGGTCAGCCGGCGGGCGTCGTCGGGCTCGTCGACGATGGCGCGGCACACGCGGGCCACGCCGGGGGTGTAGGCCATCGACAGGTCGTCGCGGGTGGCCAGCGGGACGCGGGAGCGGACCTCGAGCTTGCCGCGCAGGTGCAGCAGGAACGTACGGTCGCTGACCCGGTGCACCTCGACGCCGTCGAGTCCGTTGACGGCGTCGGTGATCTGCTCGGCGTGGCTGGAGTCGCCGGCGTTGACCGTCACGTCGATCACCACGACGTCGCGCTGTGTCTCGACGAAGTCGAGTGCGGTCACCGCCCCGTTCGCCTCGCCGATGGCGGTGGTGGTGCGACCGATCGCGCTCTGGTCGTCGGCGTTCAGACGCAGGCGCAGGGTGATCGAATAGCTGGCGTTCGGGAAGGAAGCCGACATCGGACGAGCCTCGGGAGACGGGCCCGGCAACCTACTGGTCGGGCATGAGTGCGGCGAGTTCGGTCGAGGGTGGCAGGTCGAGGTCGACCAGGCGGCGGACCGCGCGCTCCGCCGGAGCCAGGCCATCGACCGCGCCGTCGCGGTCGTCCCACACCTCGTCGAAGTGGCCGTACCGGTAGGCCTTCGGCACCCGCGGGTCGAGGTAGCTGGCCCGGCACACCGCCCGGGTGTTGCCGAGGCGCTCGGCGGCGGCGTCGATCGCGGCCAGGATGTTCGCGTCGGCCTCGCGCTGATCGGCCGGCGGACCGAGGTCGCGCAGCGTCTGCGCCGCGACGACCGTGCCGCCCCAGGTG
Organism: Egicoccus sp.; assembly: GCA_035462025.1. Taxonomy (GTDB): domain Bacteria; phylum Actinomycetota; class Nitriliruptoria; order Nitriliruptorales; family Nitriliruptoraceae; genus Egicoccus. The sequence continues at coordinate 18,091 of DATHUR010000130.1, forward strand.
CGGAAGTCCTTGGCGGTCAGGTCGTCCCCCGCGACCTCGCGCAGGTAGGCGTTGACGTCACCCGAGTCGACCTGGTGCCAGGTCTCGTCGTCGTCCTGCCAGGCGAACAGGCGCTGGCCGGGGATCTCCTCGCAGCGCAGCAACTGGCGGGCCAGACGCGGGTGGCGCAACTCGAGGTCCTGCTCCTGGCCGCTCTTGCCCGGGAACGAGAAGTGGACCCGGGTGCCGTGGACGTCGACGTGTTCGCATTCCAGGGTGGTCAGCCCGATCGCGCCGCCGTCCTCGTCCGGCTCGCGGCTGCCGATCCGGATCATGGTCTCGTCGAGCAGCGCGACCACCAGGGCCAGGACCCGCTCGCGCGACAGCATGCGGGCCCGCAGGTCGCGGTCGACCGCCTCGCGGATGGTGGGCAGGGCATCGGCGAACGCGCCCATGCGGTGGAACTTGGTCGCGTCGCGGACGGCGCGCCACCGCGGGTGGTAGCGGTACTGCTTGCGGCCGGCGTCGTCGACACCCGTTGCCTGCACGTGCCCGGCCGGATCCTCGCAGATCCACACGTCGGTCCACGCCGGCGGGATCGCGAGCGCCTTCATCCGCTCGCGCTCGGCGCCCTCGACCAGGCGGCCGTCGGCACGGACGTACGAGAAGCCACGACCTCGGCGGACCCGACGCACCCCGGGTTCGTCGTCGCCGACGTACACCAGTCCCGCGGCCTCGGCGTGGGCCTGCGGTGGGGCGTCCGCCGGCAGAGCGGCGACCACCGGCAGGATGCCGGTGACGGTCGGGTCGTCGTCGGTGTCGGTGGTCACGAGGTGTGGATACCGACGCGCGGACCAGCCCGCCGTCGCACGGGCAGGTCCGCCGGTGGTGGCCGTCGCCCGCCGCGTGCGTTCCGGCGCCCGAAGGTCCGGGCCGGCGTGCGACGTTCCCGGCGCGTCGCCCGTCATACTGCGCCCCCGACATGGAGGTGGGGAATGACCGACCGCGGGCTGCCGGGCGGTATCGAACAGGGCGGCCACGTGCGCGTCGTCACGCTCGACCAGGCCGCCGTCGAGGCGCGTGACCTGCTCGACGACTTCGAGACGCGCTACGGCCTGCCCTCGGTCGAACGCGCCCGCGCCTTCACCGACGCGGACGGCGAGTTGCAGCGCACCGGCGACTACTTGCTGTGGAGCGCGACGTTCGAGCGCTGGCGGGAACTGACGGGCCGGACCACCGGCTGACGGCCCCGGCCCGTCCCGGCATGGGAAGGATCGCCGGACCGGAGGCGTTGCCCCGCAACGAAGACCGGCTGCCGTCCCGCCCACGGATAGGCTGCCGTCTCCACGCCCGGCCCGAACGCGCGACCCCGCGCCGGCGGCCGCAGCCCCCGTTCCCGACCGCTTCGAGGTACATCGCCATGCCCGTCGTCCGCATCCCCACCGTGCTGCGCAAGCACACCGACAACCAGGCCAAGGTCGAGGCCGGCGGTGACACGGTCCGCGAGGTGTTCGGCAACCTGACCGGCGCGCACCCGGGCCTGCAGGACCAACTGTTCGACGACGGCGAGGTCCGCGGGTTCATCAACGTCTACGTCGACGACGAGGACATCCGCTACGTCGACGGCCTCGACACCAAGGTGGACGAGGACACCGAGATCGCGATCATGCCGGCGGTCGCCGGTGGCTCTGGCGCCTGACGCTTGCGCTACGACGACGTCACGCAGGCCATCGGCAACACACCGCTGGTCGGCCTGCCGCGCCTGTCACCCGACGGCTATCGGATCTACCTCAAGCTCGAGGGCCACAACCCGACCGGGTCGGTCAAGGACCGCGTCGCCAAGTACCTGATCGAGCAGGCCGAGCGTGACGGCAGCCTGCAGCCCGGTCAGCGCGTCATGGAGCCGACCTCGGGCAACACCGGCATCGCCCTGGCCGCCATCTGCAAGGTGAAGGGCCATCCGCTGACCTGCGTGATGCCCGAGAACACCTCCGACGAGCGCAAGCAACTGCTGACCATGTTCGGCGTCGACCTGGTCTTCTCGCCGGCCACCGAGGGCTCCAACGGGTCGGTCCGCGTGGCCCGCGAGATGGCCGCCGCCGACCCGGACGTGTTCATGCCGTTCCAGTACGGCAACCCGGCCAACGCGCTGGCCCACTACGAGACCACCGCGCCCGAGATCCTGGCCGACCTGCCCGAGATCACCGCCTTCGTCGCGGGGCTCGGCACCGGCGGCACGGTCACCGGCGTGGGCAGGCGCCTCAAGCGCCACGACCCGGCCATCAAGGTGTTCGCCGCCGAGCCCGAGTACGGCGACCTCGTCTACGGCCTGCGCAACCTCGACGAGGGCTACGTCCCCGAGGTGCTCGACCAGTCGGTGCTCGACAGCCGCATCAAGGTCGACTCGCTCAAGGCGCTGACGTTCACCCGCCGGCTCGCCGAGGAAGAGGGCATCTTCGCCGGCGTCTCGACCGGTGCCTCGCTCGCGGTGGCCGTGCGGGTCTGCAAGCGGCTCCCCGAGGGCTCGAGCATCGTCGCGCTCTCACCCGACGGTGGCTGGAAGTACCTCTCGACCGGGGCGTACGCGCCCGGCGACGTCAACGAGATCGCCACCCGCATCTCCGGCACGCTCTGGGCGTAGCGTCGGCCGAGGGGCGGGGTGCCGTCCCAGCCCGCCGCTACGCTCGCGCCGCCCTGGGAGAGGAGCGGTGGTGGGGCTGGAGTTGACCGTTCTCGGCTGTGCTGGCTCGCATACGGGGCCCGGCCGCGTCTGCTCCGGCTACCTCGTCACCGCCGGCGGGACGCGACTGCTGGTCGACTGTGGCAACGGATCGACCGCCAACCTGCAGCGCATGTGCCGCTTCGACGACCTCGACGCCGTGCTGATCACCCACCGGCACGTCGACCACTGCATCGACCTGATCGGGATGTACTACGGCCTGCGCTTCCACCGCGAGGGCGCCAAGCGGATCGACCTGTACGCCCCCGACGAGGTCGTCGCGACCCTCAAGGGCCTGCTGTCGACCGACTCGGCGCTCGGGTTCGACGAGGTCTTCGACGTCCACCGAGTGACCGGCGGCGAGTCGGTCGAGGTGGGTCCCATGCATCTCACCTTCGCCGACTCGGTCCATCCGGTGCCGACCGTGTCGGTCGCCATCGAGCACGCCGGACGACGCCTGGTGTACTCGTCGGACTCGGCCGGCGGGCCGGCGCTGGTCGACCTCGCCCGCGGCGCCGACCTGTTCCTCTGCGAAGCGACCTGGCAGGGGGACGCGGCCGACTACCCGGCCGGCATGCACCTGACCGCCCGCGGCGCCGCCGACGTCGCCCGCGAGGCGGGCGTCGAACGGCTGCTGCTGACCCACGTGCTCGGCTCGCTCGACCCGGCGCGGTCGGTGACCGAGGCGTCCGAGTGGTTCGACGGATCGGTCGAGGCGGCCGCGGACTTGAGCCGCTGGGCGCTCTGACCGTCACACGAGCGCAGACGCTTCCCTGGGGCGAACCGCACCCGTACCGTTCCCGACGACGGCGCCTTGCGGAGGGTGTCGCGAAGGGACAACCACACATGAAGCGCGTCATGCTGCTCGCACTGGCGACACTCCTGGTCGTCGCCGGGGCCGTGCCGGCCTCGGCCGTGACCCAGGGCACACCGGACGACGGTGCCCACCCCATGGTCGGTCAGTTGTTCTTCCACGTGCCGGACGATCCCGACCCGAGGTTCACCACGCCCGGCGCCTGGTACTCGTGCACCGGCACGTTGATCGCCGAGACGGTCGTGCTGACCGCGGGCCACTGCACGTACGGCATCGGACTCGACGGCGAGTCGACCCTGCCGGCCGGCAGCGGCGGCACCGACGTCTGGATCACGTTCGAGGAGTACCCCAACCTCGATGACCTCCTCGCGCCGAGCCTCTCGTTCGACGGCGACAACCAGGCCAGGTACGAAACCTGGTCCAGTGCACTCGACGACGACCCGACCTGGATCGGCGGGACGGCGACACCGCACCCCGACTACGACCCGGCCAGCTTCGTCATGGCCGACGTCGGCATCGTGGTGCTCGACGCACCCGTCCTGCTCGACGAATACGGCCGGCTCCCCGAGGCCGGCTACCTCGACGGCGTACTCGCCAGCAAGACCCATGACAAGTTGTTCACACCGGTCGGCTACGGCGTGCAGTCCATGGTGCCCGTCTACGACCCGGGCGGTACCCGACAGTGGTCGACCTCGAAGCTGATCGACCTTCGCGGCACGCACGGCATCCCCGCCGGTGTCGCCGCGAAGTTCACCAACAACCTGGGCAAGAAGCACACCGGTGGGGCCTGCGGCGGCGACTCCGGCGGTCCGCTGTTCGAGCAGGGCTCGTTCCTGATCGGCGCGATCACGTCGTACGGGATCAGCCCCTGCATCGGCAACGACGGCGCCTACCGGATCGACAAGCCGCTCGACCTCGCCTGGATCGACAGCTTCCTCTGATCGAACGTTCCGACGCCGACGGCCGCCTGAGGGCGGCCGTCCGCCGTACGCGGCCAGTAGCGTTGCGGCTCCGCCAGCCCAGGAGCCTTCGTTGACCGACACCACCCGACCGGACGGACGCCGCGCCGACCAGCTACGCCCCGTCTCGATCGAACTCGGGGTGCAGCGCAACCCTGCCGGCTCGGCCGCCGTCACCTTCGGCGGCACCCGGGTGCTGTGCGCCGCCTCGGTCGAGGAGGGTGCGCCCCGCTTCCGCGAGCGGCGCGGCTGGGTCACCGCCGAGTACGCGATGCTGCCCGGCTCGACCTCCGACCGGGCCCGCCGCGAACGCAACGGCCCCGGCGGCCGCTCGAAGGAGATCGAGCGTCTGATCGGCCGGTCCCTGCGCAGCGTCGTCGACCTCGATGGCCTGCCCGACGTGACCGTCACCGTCGACTGCGACGTCCTCGAGGCCGACGGAGGCACCCGCACCGCCGCGATCACCGGTGGCTGGGTCGCCTTGGCCCAGGCCCTGCGGGCCAAGGGCTGGGAGCGCCACCTCACCGGCCAGGTCGCCGCCATCTCGGTCGGCATCGTCGACGGCCGGCCCGTGCTCGACCTGCCCTACGTCGAGGACGTGCGCGCCGAGGTCGACATGAACGTCGTGGCCACGGCCGACAGCCGCCTGGTCGAGGTGCAGGGCACCGCCGAGGGGGCACCGTTCGACCGGGCCCAGCTCGACCGGCTCATCGACCTCGCCGTGGCCGGCTGCGAGGAACTGTTCGTCCTCCAGCGGGCCACCCTCGACGCCGGAACCGACGCGTGAGCATCCGTCTCGTCGCTGCGACCGCCAACGTCAAGAAGCTGGCCGAGATCCAGGCCATGCTCGACCACCTCGACGTCGATGTGGTCCCCATGACCGAACTCGGGGTCGCCAGCCCCGTCGAGGACGGCGACACGTTCGAGGCCAACGCACTGATCAAGGCCCGCGCGTGTCACGCCGCGACCGGGTTGCCGTCGGTCGCGGACGATTCGGGGCTCGAGGTCGACGCGCTCGACGGCGCGCCGGGGGTGTACTCGGCCCGCTATGCGGGCGAGGACGCCGACGACGCGGCGAACAACACCAAGCTGATCGGCGCGCTCGCGGGCGTGCCCGACGAGCGACGCACGGCCCGGTTCGTGTCGGCCGTCGCGTTCGTGACGGCCGACGGTGACGAGCACGTCGTGCGGGGGACCATGGAGGGTCGCATCGTCGACCAGCCGGCCGGTGAGCACGGCTTCGGCTACGACCCGCACTTCGTCAGCGAGGCGGCCGGTGACGGCCGGACGAACGCGCAGCTGTCGCCGGACGAGAAGAATGCGCTCAGTCACCGCGGCGCCGCATTCGACGCGATCCTGCCGGTCATCGAGGCCACGTTCCGCTGATGCGTCGGCGACGAAGCTGACCTCGCGCGCGTCCTGATTGGTCGATCGGCGACGTGGCGGGCCGTAGGGTTCCCGCATGACGGGCAACCGGCGCAGATCCAGTCGCAGCGGCAGGGTGAGGGCCGCCCGGCGCCGCAAGCGCCGGATGGATCGTGTCGAACACGACCTCAGCGACGCGCAGTGGGTCGCACTCAAGGCCGCGTGGGACGGCTGCGCCTACTGCGGCGCGGTCGACGGGGCGCTGCAGCGCGACTGTGTGCTCGCGCTGTCGCGTGGCGGTCGGTACACGCTTGCCAACGTGGTGCCGGCGTGCCGCTCGTGCAACGCCAGCAAGTGCAACGCCGAGGTCACGGGCTGGCTGCGCCGGAAGCGACTCGACGAACGCGCCTTCCTGCTGCGCCAGTTCGAGATCGCGGCTGCGCTCACCGAAACGGTGACCTGAGTCCACAGGGATCGTGATGCGGTCCGAGCCGTGTCACACCCCGGTCCTACGGTTCGACCCATGAGTTCGTCTCTCGCTCCGGCTTCCGTCCGCCGTCGTCACGGTGGTCCTCGGGTGCGGCTGCATCCGGAGCACGAGTCGCGCTACGAACCGATCCGCCGGGCGTTTCTGGCCGCGATGCCCGCGCTCGCGGCGGACGAGCGGGCCGGTTACGACTGCAGCGACCCCGACGAGCTGCCGCCCGAGGGTCCGGACGCTGCGCCGGCGGCGGATCTGCGGGCGGCGGTGGCCGAGGTCCGTGCGGCGCTGGGCCGGCTGCGGGCGATCGTGGACGACCGGACGGTGTCGGCGGGTGGTGAGTTGGCGGGGTTGGCCGAACTGCTCGACACGCTCGATGCCGCGCACGCGACGGCGGTGGCGTTGACGGACCGGATCGAGACGTCCGGGCTGGCCGAGCGCAGGGCCGGGCTGCCGCTCGAATCGTGGTTGGCGCTCAAGACCAACGCGATGTTCGGTGACCGCCGGTTTCTGACCGGTGCGCGTGAGGTGTTGCGGCATATGCCCAACGTGGCGGCCGCGTTCGATGCCGGCGTGTTGGGGTGGGGTCAGGTGCGGGTGATCGTGTCCGAGGCGAGGCCGCTGACCGTCGGACTGCGCCAGACGCTGGATGCCGGGTTTGCCGACCACGACGAGCTGGGTCGTCTGCAGGCTGACGAGGTTGTGGATCGGGTCGCTGACCGGGCGGCCGGGCTACGTGAGGATCTCGAGCGCAAGCGGACGGTGGCACGCCAGCAGCGCCGCTATCTGCACGTGCAGGAGTCGTTCGACGGTGGGGTGCGTGGCAATTTCGATCTGCCTGCCGAGGACGGCGCGGTGCTGCTCGAAGCGCTCGCTGCCGCCTCCGCGGCGCCGACCGGTGAGCGTGACGTCACCGCCGACGCGACCGACCCCACCGACCCCGACCCCACCGACCCGAGTGCGGCCGCCACCGACACGACCCGCCCCGACACGTCCGACGAGGCGGCCGAGGATGATCCGGTGGAGGTCGGGTTCGACCGGCCGCGGGCGCGGCAGTTGGCGGATGGGTTGGTGCGGCTGGCCGAGGCGTTCCTGGCCGGCCGGCGTGGCGATGGCACGATCGTGCGTGCCCGGCCCACGATGCTGGTGGTGGCCGATGTGGCCGATCTGGTGGGCAACAGCGAGGCTGCCCGTCGGGCCCGGTTGTTGTGGCGGCTGCCCGGTAGTCCGCCGGCGTTGACCCGCGACGCGGTGCGCAGGATCTCGTGTGATGCGAACCTGCAGATGCTGCTCGTCGACGGACATGAGGTGCTGGGGATCTCGGCGCCGACCTCCCAGATCCCGACGCGGGTGCGCCGCGCGGTCGTTGCCCGCGATCAGGGGTGTCGGTTCCCGGGCTGTCGCGCCCCGGCGGCATGGACGGACCTGCATCATGTGGTGGCGCGCAACAAGGACGGCCCGACCACGGTCGCCAACCTGGTGTGTCTGTGCCGTCGGCATCACATGGCGGTCACCGAGGGCCGCTGGAAACTGTCGATGACCGGCGACGGGATCGTGACCGTCCGACGCGGCCGTCACACCGCCCGTGGCGACCCGCCCCTGCGCCGACATCCCATCGACGGGCCGTAGCACTACGGTGCTGGCCGCCGGAGGGGATGGCATGGGGGATTGGTGGCACGACCGGATCGGGTCCGCGCTGCGCGGGGAGAACCCGACGGTCCTGCGTCGCATGCCCAGCGGGTTCGCGGTCATCGGGGACACTCAGTTCCTCCCCGGCTATTGCGTGCTCCTTGCCGAGCCCGAGGTTGGTCACCTCACCGACCTCGAACCGCCCGGCCGTGCGCGCTTCCTCATGGACATGAGCCTGCTCGGCGAGGCGATCGAGCGGGCCTGCGCCAACGACGGCCTGGTCCGCGTCAACTACGAGATCCTCGGCAATGGGCTGCCGTGTCTGCACGCGCACGTCTTCCCGCGCTACGACTGGGAGCCGACCGACCGCCGCAGAGGTCCGGTCTGGCTCTATCCACCCGAGCAGTTCTACGGTTCCGCGCACGCCCTGGGTGTCGAACACGAACCACTTCGCCTCCGGATCGGCGACGCCCTCGACGAGGTGATGGCAGGCTGATGCCACCCGCCGGTCTCGAGCCGAGTCGGGGCGGTGTGTCAGAGTTCGGCGTCGAGGGCGGCCGTGATCGCGCGTTGGGCCATGCGGACCATGCCGGGGTGGTTGTCGAGGTAGTAGGGCAGCGCGAGAAGTCCCTGGGACAACACCCAGCCGCGCGCGCGGAGTTGCGTGGCTTCATCGGCGTCCACGATGTCCAGGAACGGGCGCCGATGCGGTGGCGGTAACACGTGCCACGCGGCCATGACGTTGCCGGCTGGGTCGCCGACCACGAGGCCACCGAAGTCCACGACGCCCGTGAGTTGCCCGTCACGTGCGAGCAGGTTGCCGGCGTACAGATCGCGGTGCAGCCAGACCCCGGCGCCGCCCCAGACGGGTGCCTGCACGGCGGCCTCCCACAGGTCGAGTGCCGCCGCGGGATCGAACAGCGTTGGGTCGACACGCCCGGCTGTCATCAGCGCCGTGACCTCGGCCAGTGCTGCGCGGGTGACCTGGTCGTAGGCACGCAGCGCCCCGGCCCGCTGCGTGTCGGCACCCGCGAGCGGGCCGCCGGTGGTGTCGAAGTGATGCAAGGCGTGGACGAAGCGGCCGAGTCGGACCGACGTGTCGACCGGATCGAGGTCGTCGACGTCCTGAGGTGGCTGCCCTGGCACCCAGCGGCAGATGGCCCACGGGAACGGATAGCCCGTCGTCGGTTCGCCGCGGGCGATGGGGATCGGCACCGGTAGTGGCAGCCCGGGGGCCAGGCGGGGCACCCATGCCAACTCCACCAACAGACCCGGAACGGCTGACGCCTTGCGCGGGAGACGTACCGACAGGTCGTCGCCGAGCCGGAAGACGACGTTGTCCGTGCCCTGCTCGTGGGCGAGGCGGAGCGTCCGGCCCGAGAGGTCGGGGTGCTGGTCGTGGAGCAGGCGACGAACGAGCTCTTCGGAGATGGGGACTTCGTCGTGGTGCAGGGGCGGCAAGACGCTCCGTCAGCGTTGGGGCGTGCAGTCTGCCGCACGCGTCGGACGTCCGGGCGGAATCGAATGGACCCCGACCGCCGGGGGAAGCGGTCGGGGTCCGGGGGCCGACACGGGCCCGAGCGAGGAAGCGAAGCCCGGGCGGGAGCGAAGTGGGAGAGAGCGGTCCGCGTCGGCCGTGGTCCGCGGGCGTCGGGGAGAACGCCACGGACAGATCGGTGGGGTCAGCCGGCCTGATCGGGCCGTTCGCCGAGGGTCACGGTCACGGTGTCCTCCTCGCCGTTTCGCAGGAAGGTCACCTCGACGTCGTCGCCGGGCCGGTACTGCCGGATGCGTCCGGCGAGATCGGCCATGGTGGTGACCTCGTGCTCGTCGAGACGGACCACGATGTCGCCGGGCTGCAGGCCCGCGTCGGCTGCGGGACCGTCGGGGACCTGGGCGAGGACGGCACCCTGCTCGACCGGCAGGCCGTACAGGCGGGCGACATCGGGGTCGACGGTCTGGCCGGCCACGCCGAGGTAGGCGTGCTGGACGGCTCCGTCGGTGAGCAACTGGTCGGCGACGGTGCTGACCGTGCTGGCGGGGATGGCGAAGCCGATGCCGTCGTTGCCACCGCTGGCGCTCGCGATCGCGGTGTTCACCCCGATCACGTTGCCCTCGGCGTCGACCAGCGCACCGCCCGAGTTGCCCGGGTTGATCGCGGCGTCGGTCTGCAGCAGGTCGATCAGGCTCGCACCGGGGGTCGCCACGGTCCGGCCGAGGGCGCTGACGATCCCCGCGGTCACCGACCCGTCGAGTCCGAAGGGCGAGCCGATCGCAACGACCGTGTCACCCACGGCGGGCTCGTCGTCGGCCCAGTTGGGGACCGGCAGATCGGTCGCGTCGACGCGCAGGACGGCCAGATCGGAGGTCGCGTCCGTGCCGACGACCTCGGCGGCCATGCGCTCGCCGTCGGGCAGGGTGACCAGGACCTCGGCCGCGTTGGCGACCACGTGGTTGTTGGTCACCAGGATCCCGTCGGCGCGGTAGACCACCGCCGACCCGGAGCCGGCACCAGCGGCGCCGCGGGCGTCCACGCGGGCGACGGACGGCGAGACCTGCTGGGCGATCGCGCCGATCAGGCTGCCGCCGGTCGGCGTCACCGCGGAGGTCTCGGACCCGGTGGTGCCGGATGCCCCGTTCTCGGTCGTGGCCGCCGTCGCGCCATCGTCGTCGAGGAGTTCGGCGGGCACGACGACCGCGCCGGCACCGAGCGCACCGGCGAGTGCGACGGCAAGCAGGTTGCGTGCGCCCAGGCGCGGACGCGGAGCAGGCGCAGGGGTGGACGGGGCGGCGCTCGGCGGCGGGGGCGGGATGGCGCCGTAGGTGGTCGGTTGCTCGTCCGGGATCGGGCCGCGTGGCTCGGCCACCGTGTCGCCGTGAGGCACATCGGGCTGTGCGTCGCGGGGGGTCGTGTCGAGGTCCAAAGTGTTCGTCTCCGGAGAAGTGATGGCGCTGGGAAGCTTGGTCGTGACCGTACGAAGCCCCGGGTGAGCGCTGGGGCGGCTCCGGGTAAGGAAAGGGTGAAGGCCGCCCAGGAGCGGCCAAACGATCCGCGTGAGCCGCGTTCCGACGATCCGCGGCCAATAGGCTGCTCACCTGCACCGGATGTCCTGGAGGTGGCGTGGCAGAGACCCCGGCACGGGTGCTGCTGGTCGAGGACGACGACGGCATCGCGCGCCCGCTCGTCGCCGCGCTGAGGGCCAGCGGCCATGACGTCGTGCGGGTCGCCACGGGTCGCGAGGCATTGATCGCCGCACGCGACGTCGACGCGGTCGTCCTCGACCTGGGCCTGCCCGACATCGATGGCATCGAGGTGTGCCGACGGCTGCGCCGCGACCTCGGCGCCGACCTGCCGATCCTCGTGCTGACCGCGCGCACGTCCGAGACCGAGGTGGTGGTCGGCCTCGACGCCGGCGCCGACGACTACGTCCCGAAGCCGTTCCGCCTGGCCGAACTTCAGGCACGGTTGCGCGCCCTGCTGCGGCGTGCCGCGGCGACACGACCGTCGGCAGCGGAGGAGGTCGCGGCGGCGGACGTGCGCGTCGACCCGGGCAGCCGCCGTGCCTGGCGCGGCGGCGAGGAACTCGACCTCGCGCCGAAGGAGTTCGACCTGCTGGCGCTGCTCGTCGCGCGGGCGGGGACCGTGGTCACCCGCGACGAGTTGGCCCGCGAGGTCTGGGACACCCGGTGGATGGGTGCGTCGAAGACCATCGACGTCCACGTCTCCTCCCTGCGGCGGAAGCTCGGCGACGATCCGGCCAACCCGAGCTACATCACGACCGTCAGGGGCGTCGGGCTGCGCTTCGAGTCGGACGCGGCCGACCCGGACGACGCCGCATGAGGCAGCGGCTGGTCGTCTCGGCGGTCGCCCTGGTGCTGACCGCGCTGCTCGCCTTCGCGCTGCCGCTGGGCTGGGCGGTCCGCGGCCTGCTCGAAGGCCGCGCCCTCGATGCGCTGCAGGGCCGGGTCGAGCCGATCGGGCTGCTCCTCGACCGGTCCCGCAACTGCGCGGAGCTACGTCTGACCCTGGTGCAATTGGCGGACGACTCGATCACGCTGTCGGCCATCACCACCGACCGGCGTGTCCTGGCCACCACTGCCGACGGACCGACCACGGTCGGCGAGGAGTTCGAGCTGGCGCTGTCCGCGCGGCCCGGCCGCCTGGTCGACGACGACCGGATGGCGGTCGCCCTGCCGCTGTCGACCGGGGTGTGCGGTCCGACGCTGCTGCACGCGACGACCGGCGTCGCGGGCCTGCACCGCCAGATCCGGGGGGCGTGGTTCGTGATCGCGGGCATCGCCGCGACCGTGGCGCTGACGGCGGCGGCGGGGGCGTGGGTGCTTGGACGCAGGCTGGCCAAGCCGTTCGAGCGGCTGGCCACCTCGGCGGACCAACTCGGGGACGGCGACTTCTCGGCACGGGCGCCGCGCAGTGGACTGCCCGAGGCCGACCGGATCGCCGACGCGCTCGACGACACCGCGGAACGCCTCGGCCGCTCGGTCGCCCGGTCGAATGCCTTCGCGGCCGACGCCTCCCACCAGCTGCGCACGCCGTTGACGGCGCTCCGGCTCCACCTCGAGGCACTCGCCGCCGCGTCACCGGGCGGCCCGTCGGTCGACGCCGCGCTCGACGAGGCGGACCGGCTCGAGACGACGATCGACGAACTGGTGACCCTGACCCGGCTCGACGCGGCCCCGCGCGACCTCGACCTCGCCGAACTCGTCCGCGAGCGTCTACCACTGTGGGAGGACGCGGCGGACCGTCAGGCGCGCGACGTGGTCTTCGAGGCGCTGCCGGTCCCGGCAGTCCGGGCCCGTGCCGGCGCGGTGGCGCAGGCGCTGCAGGTCCTGCTCGACAATGCCCTGCAGCACGGAACTGGCACGATCACGGTCCGCCTGGCGCCGGCGCTGCCCGACGAACCCGACGGTGCCGTGCGGCTGTGCGTGCTCGACGAGGGCCCGGCCGATCCCGATGCTCGCGTGGAGCGGGAGGTGACGGCGTCACCGGTCGGGACGGCGGCCGGGCACGACATTGCTGACGCGCGCCTGCGCCAGGACCGGCACGGTCGGGGCCTCCCGCTCGCCCGCGCACTGATCGGTGCGGAGGGTGGTGAGGTGACGCTCGCGGTCGAGCGCAGCGGCTCCGCGGCCTGCCTGTTGCTGCCCGGAGCCCGACCCCGGACTTGAGTTCCGGCGTCAGATGGCCGATATCGCCAGCAGAGCCCGGTACCGTCCTTTGGTCGGTACGTCCAACTCGGATCCGATCGGCAACTTCCCCGTGGCACACCCCGGTCACGCCCGCCGCTGGCGCTGGCGTCCCGTTGCCGCATTCGCGGCAGCGTTGCTGGTCGTGCCCGCGTCGGCCGGTGCCCAGCCGCGCAGCAGCGAGGAGGTCGCCGAAGAGCTCGACCGCGCCGAACGCGAGGCGGACCGGCTCGGCGACGACCTCGGCCAGGTCACCAGCGACATCCAGACCGTCGAGGGCGAGTTGGCGACGCTCGCGGTCGAACTCGACGACGCCCGCGGCCGCCTGCGCGCCGCCGAGGGGCAGGTCGCGCTCGCCGAGGCCGCACTCGAGGAAGCGACCGAGGAGCAGCGCCGCGCCGAGGCCGACCACCGCCGCGCCGAGGGGATCCTGGAACGCACCGAGGAACTGCTCGTGGTGGAGGAGGCGGTCCTCGCGGACCAACTCGTCGAGAGCTTCAAGTACGGCACCGTCGGGGCCACGCGCGGTGCCATGGTGCTCGAGGTGCTGCGAAGGGCCGACGATCCCAACGCCTTCGCGGTCGGGCTGAAACAGTTGCGCGTGGTCGTCGACACGCAGGAGTCCACCGTCGAGCGTGTCTTCGACCTGCGCCAGGAACGCACCCAGCAGGCCGAGGAAGCGGCGCGTGCCCGTGGGCGAGCCGCACAGGCGGCGGCCGAGGCGGCGGACACGCTCGAGTTCGTCGAGCAGATGCGTGGCGAGGCCGAGGCGCTCACCGTCGAGATCGCCGACAAGGAAGCCCGGCAGCGGACGGTGCTGGCCAGTCTGGAGGGCGACGCCGAGGACATCGAGGCCTCGCTGGCCCGCGTCGAGAGCGAAACCACCCGGCTGAGCCGCGAACTCGCCGACCGCCGCGCCGCCGAAGAGGCCGAACGCCGCGCCGCCGAAGAGGCCCGCAACCGCTCGGCCGGCGGCGCCGGACCGAGCGTCGACGGTGGCTACTGCCCGGTCGTCGGCGCCGTCGCCGGCCGCGACTTCACCAACGACTGGGGCTGGCCACGCTCGGGCGGCCGCAGCCACCAGGGCACCGACGTGTTCGCCGACCGCGGCGTCCCGGTCGTGGCGGTCGCCGATGGGGTCGTCGTGCGCAGCAATCCGCTCGACCGCGGCCTTGGCGGCATCACGGTGACCTACCGGACCGCCGACGGCAGCGAGTGGTACAACGCCCACCTCGCCACCATCGCGCCCGGTATGTCGGCCGGTGCCTCGATCGCGGCCGGCCAGCAGATCGGGACGGTTGGCAACTCGGGCAACGCCCGGACCACCCCGCCACACCTGCACATCCAGCGCCACTACGGCGGGAGCTGGGTCAACCCCTACCCGACCATCGCCCCGCTCTGCCGCTGACCCCGGTCGGGTGGCCGGCCGGCGGCGGGGGCGTCAGCGGGCCGAACGGATCCCGGGTGGTGTGGCCGGCGGCGCCTCGACCATCCGCAGCCGCGGTAGTGCGACGTGCACGATCGGCCCGATGGCCGCGGCGAACACGACCGTCCCGACTCCGACCGTGCCGCCGAGCACCCAGCCGAACAGCAGGACGCCGACCTCGATGGCCGCCCGCACCACGCCGACCGGCAGACCGCGTCTGGCCAGGCCGGTCATGATGCCGTCGCGCGGCCCCGAGCCGAGTCCGGTCCCGAGGTAGAAGCCGGAGCCGACGCCGAACAGCAGCGGGCCGGCCAGCATGTACGCCCAGCGCTGCCAGACCGCTTCGGGCGTCTGCAGCCACAGCAGCGTCACGTCGATCACGACGCCGATCAACAGCACGTTGAGCACGGTGCCGACGCCTGGCCGTTCGCGCAGCGGCAGCCAACCCACCAGCACCAGGACGCCGACCGCGATGCCGACGGTCCCGATCGGGATGCCCGTCATCTTCGACAGCCCCTGGTGCAGCACGTCCCAGGGGCCGAGCCCGAGTTCGGCCGCCACCATCGTCGCGATCCCGAGTCCGCACAGCACCAGACCGAGCAGCAGGCGGGGCAGCCGGCGGCGTAGTTCGGCGAGGGAGGGGGAGGCGAGCACGCGCGGACGTTAGCCGTCGTCGTCCTCGTGCCCCGGCCCGACGTCGTCGAACACCGCGGCCACCTCGTCGTCCTCGGCCCGGTCGCGGAGCCGACCCTTGAGACGGCTCCAGATCGGCGGGAAGTGACTGACCAGGTGGCGCTGTCCCCGCGCGGCGGCCAGGAACGCCTTGCCGGCCGCCGAATCGGGCAGTTCGTCGAGCGTGGACGGCAGGGGCAGGTCGACCCGCCACAGGTTGTCGTTCTCGCGCGAGCGGATGCCGCCGAGGTGGTCGAACACCTCGAGCATGGCGTGGTTGCCGTCGAGCACGTAGTTGCGGAACACGGTGATGCCGTTGGATTTCGCGCGGTCGGTGAGCGCGCCGAGCAACAAGGTGCCCGCACCCTGGCCGTGGTAGTCGTCGGCGACGGTGATCGCGGCCTCGGCGACCTCGTGTTCGTAGGGCTCGCGGACGTAGCGGGCAACACCGATCCCCGGTGCGTCGGGGTTGGCGAGGTCGACCGCGACGACCGCCTCGTGGTCGACGTGGTCGACCACGGTGAGGTAGTCGAGTTGCTGCGGGGTGAGGTGGTCGATCGCGCTGTGGAAACGCAGATAGCGGGAGGCGGGCGAGAGCCGCTCGAACCCGGCGACGAGCCGTTCGCGGTCCTCGGGCCGGATCTGGCGCAGCAGGACCCGCCTGCCGTCGCGCAGTTCGACGTACCGGTGCCACTCGTCGGCGTCGACGTGGTCGGGAGCGCGGGTCACGGGGCCTCCTCGGCCTGGGTGGTACTGGCTAGCTGCCCGGATAGGGGGCGACGACGTCGGCGCCGACCTGGCGCAGCCGACGGGTGATCGCGATCTTGGTGACGGTGCCGAGCGGGACGCCCTCGCGGACCCTCGCCGAGCCGAGCACGCCGCGCTGGCGCCACGCCTCCTTGCGCACCCGCAGTCCGGGGCTGCCGGCCTCGAGGCGCAGCCACGGCAACAGTTCGAGGTAGGCGTCCCATGCGGACGACACGTCGCCCGTCCGGTAGCGGGCGACGACCTCGACGAGCCGCTCGGGGACGGCGCAGCCGGCAACGGTTCCGGTGGCGCCGGCTTCGACCTCCTCGGGCAGGAACAGCGCGGCCAGACCGCCGAGGCGGTCGCGACGGTCGTCGTCGCCGAGCGCCGCCAGCACCTCGCCCGGCGGCGCCGTCTCGACGACGACGGCCCGGGCGCCCACGTCGTCGGCCAGCGAGACGAGGTCAGCAGGATCGAGCCGGGCGCCGGTCGCTGCGGGATGGTGGTGCAGCCACAGCGGCAGGCCGAGTTCGGCGATCTCGGCGACGCGGTCGGGCCGGTCGACGCCGCCCGGAACCGGGACGACGAGCAGGTCCGCACCACTGCCGGCCGCCCGGCGTGCCACCTCGATGCTGCGCGGTCCGACCGGGCCGATGCCGACACCGACGGGCAGACCCGCCGTTCCCCGCCGTGTCGCGGCCACGACGTCGCCGATCTCCTCGACGCGCAGCGTGGCCACCTCGCCGGTGGTCGGGCCGAGCAGGCACACACCGTCGACACCCGCGGCTGCGACCGTCGCGGCCAGCGCCGCCTGGCCGTCGGGATCGAGGGTCGCGTCGTCGTGGAACGCGGTCGGCAGGAACGGCAGACAACGGAAGGTGGCCATGGCCGCACGCTATCGCCGTGGGCCGTCCGAGTGGACGATGTCCGTTGCCTGTGCAACCCTTGCCGGCCTCCGGGCGCGGGAGGACGGTGGAGTCGTGCGCACTGTGACGGTGGCTGGCCTGCTCGCCGTACTCGCTGTCGGGTGCGCCGCCTCGGCCGCCCCCCTCGAGCCGGCCCTGGTGCGGGTCATCATGGCCGACGACTGGGCGAGCGCGCCTGCGGTCCGGGAGGTGTTCGACCAGTTCGAACGCGACCACGACAACGTGCGCGTCCAGGTCCAGGCGGTGCCGTTCTCCCAGATCCCCGAACTGGTCGCGTCGGCCGGCGAACTCGACCAGCCCTACGACCTCGCCCACTGGCACGCCTTCGCGGCGGCAGCCAGCGGCCTGGCCGAGCCGCTGGCCGAACAGTGGGACGCGGCGGGGCTGACCGTCGAGGAGTTCCTGCCCGGCGCGGTCGAGGACGTGACCTGGCTCGGCGAGCCGTTCGGGGTACCGCTCGACACGAACGCTCTCGTGCTGCTCGCCGACGCCGCCATGCTCCGCGAGGCCGGGGTGGACCCGGACACGATGGCCACGCCGACGGGGTTCGTGCAGGCCGCCGACGCGATCACCGCCGGCAGTGCGGCGCAGTGGATGCTGCCGGTGTCGACCAGCAGTTGGCAGGCCTACGGATGGATCCGCGCGTTCGGCGGTGAACTGCTCGAGGTCGACCCGACGACGGCCCTGCCGCGCTTCACCTTCGACGACCCGGCCACGGTCGCCGCGCTCGACTACCTCGTACAACTCATCGGGCAGGGCTTCGCCCCTCCGCCCTACGGGCCCGACCTCGCCGCGGACGCGGTGCAGGCGTTCGCCTCCGGCCAGGTCGCCACCCACGCGACGGGGTCGTGGGACCTCAAGGTGGTCGCCCGAAACGCCACCCGTGACGTCGAGGTCGCGGTGCTGCCCCTGCCGCAGGCGGATCCCGACACACCCGTGACGGTGCTCGGCGGCTCGAGCCTGTTCGTGCCCGAGGGTGCCGAACAACCCGACCTCGCCTTCGACCTCGCGTTGCGGCTGATCGACGACGAGGTGGCGCTGCGCCTGGCCGAGGAGGAGGGCCGACTGCCCGCGCGCAACCGGGTGTTCGACGCCCCCCTGTTCACCGAGGACCCCCTGCTGTCGACGTTCGTGGACCAACTGCCCAATGCCCGGGTCATGCCGCTGATCGCCTACCCGGAGGTCGCGCAGGCGCTCACCGAGGCACTCACGGCGGTGCTGGCCGGCGGGGAACCCGCCGACGAGACGATGGCCGGGCTGCAACGGTTCGCCGAGGCCTGGCTCGTCGTCCAGCCGCGCCCGTGACGGCGTCGCGGTGAGCATGCGCGGCGACGGGGGCCGGCAGGGTTGGCCGCGGGGTGGACATCATGGCCCGACCTCGCTGCTGCCCAAGATCATGGCTGCCTTCCTGGCGGTGCTGCTGCTGGCGAGCGTGGTGACCCTGGTCCTCGAGACCCGGCTCACGCGCCAGGCGCTGCGGGCACAGGCCCACCTGATGACGGTCGAGCAGGGCAACGCACTCGACATCGAGATCCAGCGCGACAGTCGACGCACGAGGACGCTGCTGAGCACGCTGACGCAGCAGGCCCTGACCGATGCCGCGTCGTCCGGCGGCTTCGAGCGCCGCCTGTCCGACGTGCTCTCGGCGGCCGGCACCAGCGACAGCGACCTGGAGGTGGGCGCGGTCCTCGACCTGCGGAGCGGGCAGGTCCGCCTGCGGCTGCCCGCGCGGACCACCCTCGCGCCGCTGACCGAGACGCAACTCGGGACGGTCGGTCCCGCCGACGTCCGTGGCCAGCGCGTGGTACCGCTCCAGAACGGCGGGTTCGGACTCGTCTACGCCCTGCCCTTCCGCCGCCTCGACGAGCAGTTGCTGGTCGCGGTCGGCTACGCCCTCGACGAGGTGCATGCCCGCGAGACCGCGCGCCTCACGGGGGTGTCGCGTGTCGAGATCGTCGTCGCCGGCGAGGTGGTCGCGTCCTCGGACGGGACGGGGGTCGGCGGGCCGCCGCTGGGGGATCCGCTCCTGCAACGTGAGACCCAGCAGGCCGACGACGGCCGCCTCGTGCGCTACGTGGCCATCGGTGCCGAGCGGAACTGGGGCGAACAGGCGGCGATCGGCCTGGTCTCGAGCGACCCGCTCGCCGCGCTCGACGCCCGCCTGACCCGGACCCGGGTGCTGATGGTGACCCTGCTGATCGCGCTCGGCGGTGCGTTGTCGTTCCTGTTGGCACGGGTGATGACCCGCCCGATCCGGGTACTCACCGAGACCGCGACCACGATCGCCGGCGGGGATCTCGAGGAGGCCTTCGAGATCGACCGGCGCGACGAGATCGGCACGCTGGCCGGCGCCCTGGAGCGGATGCGGCGCGCCCTGCGGGCGCAACTGCTCGTGATCCGGCAGCAGGCCGAGGCGCTGCAGGAGGCGGCGCGACGCATCGTGGGGGTGCAGGACGCCGAACGGCGCCGGATCGCCCAGGACCTGCACGACGGGATCCAGCAGCGGCTGGTCGTGCTGCGCATGCAGGTCGGTGCCGCCCGCGAACGGCTCCGGCACCAGCCCGACGACCTCGAGGAGGTCACCGACGGCCTGGCCGGTTCGATCGACGACATCCTCGCCGAGTTGCGCGCCACCGGCCAGGCCCTGTTCCCGTCGATCCTGGGTGACCGCGGCCTCGACGGTGCGTTGCACAGCCTCGCCGGCCGCTCCGACGGCCCGATCGACGTGACCCTGCACCCCGATCCGCTGCCGCGTTGCGACGAGGCGGTCGAGACCAACGCCTACTTCCTGATCTCCGAGGCGGTCGCCAACGCGCTCAAGCACGCCGACGCCGACCGGATCCGCGTCGACGTGCGCCACGAGGGCGACATGCTGCGCATCCGTGTCATCGACGACGGCATCGGCTTCGACCCGGCGGCCGAACGCCGGGCAGGCGGCGTGGTCCACCTGCGCGACCGGGTCAATGCGCTGGGCGGGTCGCTGCAGTTGCTGTCGCGGCCGGGCGAGGGGACCGCGATCACGGCCCTGCTACCCCTGCGCCCGTCAGTCGCGGGCGGCGGGGAGCGGAGCGGGCACGCAGGGGGCTCAGTCCCTGGAGCGTTGGAGATAGAACAGGACGGCGGCGACCCGGCGGTTGAGGTCCATCTCCTCGGACAGGCCGAGCTTGCGGAAGATGGAATTGGTGTGCTTCTCGACCGACCGGTCGGTGATCGAGAGTTCCCGGGCGATGGCGAGGTTCCCCCGGCCTGACGCCATCAACGCCAACACCTCGAGTTCCCGGGGCGTCAGCCCGGCCAGCTTCGACGCGGTCCGCCGCCGTTGGGCCTCGAGCAGGCCCTCGACGATGCGGGGGTCGAGGATCGAGCCGCCGGCCTTGACCTCCTCGATGGCCTGGACCAGGCGTTCGGCGTCACCGAGCCGTTCCTTGAGCAGGTACGCGACGCCCTCGGAGCCGTGCTTGAGCAACTCGAGCGCATACTCGGGGTCGGCGTGCTGCGAGAGCACGACCACGCCGGTTCCCGGCCGCTCGGCCCGGATGCGGTGGGCGAGTTCGATGCCCTCGGTCGTGAAGGTCGGGGGCATCCGGATGTCGAGCATCACCACGTCGGGGTCGTGCCGCTCGAGCAGCTCGAGGACGCCGGCCGGATCCGCCGCCGCACCCAGCACGTCGAGGCGGGGGTGCGCAGCCAGCACCGATCGTGCGCCCTCCCGCACGAGATAGTCGTCCTCGGCGATGAGCAGGGTCGTTCGCTGCGTCACCGTGCCCTTTCCTGTCGGCCGCAGGCTAGGTCCAAGCAACCACGGATGTTGCGCGCAATGGTGGTGCTAGCACCACCTCGGCAAGTCACGTAGGGGCACGGTTCCCGGTGCTCCCTGTACGTGCGACCATGGCCAGGCGCTCGGCACGGCAACCTGCCGGACTCCCCGGTTGAGCCAGGGCGCGGACGGTGAGGGGCCTGCCGGTCCGGTGGCCGCACGGGGGGCGGTCACGGCCGGCAGGCACCGTCCGCGACACTCAACCAGGGAGTCCGGCCTGCTCGTGTTCGCGGGGCGCTTCGGTTCCGCCCTCGCGGCGACGGTGGCGTTGCCACAGCCACGCGAGGTAGGTCACCAGCGCGATCGTCGCGAACGCGTGCCACTGCACGGCATAGGACAGGTGGTTCGCCTCGTCGAGCACGGGTGGCGCCGGCGGGACCGGGAGGGTGTCGAAGGCCACCTCGTCGTCGGTGCTCCCCCCGGGGCCGACCGCGCTCGGCTGCAGACGCAACACCATGGGGTACAGCGCACCGTCGACCTGGCGGTCGAGTCGGGCCGTGTCGGTGTGGAACACCCGCTCGAGCACCCCGTCGTCGGGGTCCTGCGGCCCGAAGCCGGGTTGGGGGACGGGCCGCTCGAGGATGCCCTCGACCGCGACCGTCCCGCCCGGCGGCGCCGCTTCCTCGACCGGGGGCTGGTCCATCGTGGGCGGGACGGTGCCGCGCCGGACCAGCACGACGCCGCCGTCCTCGAGTTCCAGTGGCGTCAGCACCCCGAACCCCGTCTGGCCCGGGTGGGGCTGGTTGCGCTGCAGGACCTCCTGGTCGACCCGGTAGGTCCCCACGGCCCTTGCCCGGCGGAACTCGAGCGCCTCCTCGTCGACCGGTGCGTCGACCAGGTCGGCGAGGTCGAGCGGCGTGGCCTCGAGACGCTGCTCGAGCAGGGCGTTGTTGGCCCGCACCTGGGCCAGGCGGTCGAGCTGCCACTGGCCGAGCGCCACGCAGACCACGACCACGGTCAGCACCAGTACGTGGCTGATGAGCAGCGCGGACCGGCGCAACATGTTCCTGAGCATCGCCCCAGCGTATCGACGCGCACCCTCCATCCTGTCCGCGGGCGGGTGCGTACCGTGGCGGCCGCCCGCGCCGTGAGGAGTCCGACGTGCACACCCTCCACCACCGTGACGGCCACCACGGCTGGGACCGGTCGCTGCCCGCCCGCATCGCGCTCGACCCCGGCGACACCGTCGAGTTGGTGCTCGCCGACTGCTTCGGTGGCCAGCTCGGTCACGACGCCACCGGCGCCGACGTGGCCCGCCTCGACCTCGACCTCGCCAACCCGCTCACCGGACCGGTCGCGGTCCGCGGGGCCATGCCCGGCGACGCGCTGCGCATCGAGATCCTCGACATCGTGCCCGGGCCGGTCGGCTGGACCACCCTGATCCCCGGGTTCGGGCTGCTCGCCGACCACTTTCCGGACCCGCACGCCGTCCTGTCGCGCATCGAGAACGGACACGTCGACGTCGGTGACGGCCTGGCGCGCCTGCCCGCCCGACCGTTCCTCGGCACGATCGGCGTGGCACCCGCCGAACCCGGCCCCCACGGCGTGATCCCGCCACGCCGGGTCGGCGGCAACCTCGACTGTCGCGACGTTCGCGCCGGCGCCGTGCTGGTGCTGCCCGTCGAGGTGGCCGGCGGGCTGCTGTCGGTCGGTGACCCGCACGCGGCGCAGGGTGACGGCGAGGTGTGCGGCACCGCCGTCGAGACGACCGCGACGGTGCGCCTGCGCATCGGCCTGGCGCCCGGACAGGCGCCGCCCGCCCCGCAACTCGAACTGCCGACCTCGCCCGCGCGGGTCGTCGGCCCGCGACTGGTGACCACCGGGGTCGGGCCGGACCTGCACGCCGGTGCCCGCGACGCCACCCTGGCCATGATCGAGCGCCTCGGCCGCGACCACGGGATCGACGCCGCCGATGCCTACGCGCTGTGCTCGGTCGCCGCCGACCTGCGCATCATCGAGGTCGTCGACGCCCCGAACTGGGTCGTGGGGATGGACTTCTCCCTCGACGTGCTGCGCTAACCCGCACCGCCGACCCGGACGTCGCGCGCGCCCATGCGGGCGGCGTCGGCGGTGTGGTCGTCGGGCATGCGCTGCGACTCGACCTCGGCGGCCACCCGGGCGTCGTAGTGCTCGATCTCGCGCGCGATGTCGTCCTCGTCCCAGCCGAGCACGCCACCCATCAGCGGGGCGACGTCGCGCGCCGCGGCCAGGCCGCGGTCGAACGTCTCGATCGAGATGCGTGTGCGGCGGGTGAGCAGGTCGTCGAGGTGCAGCGCGCCCTCGTGGCTGGCCGCGTAGACCGCCTCGACCCGGAGGTAGTCCTCGGCACCGTCGATGCGCTCGCCGAGTTCGGGCCGGTCGGCGAGCAGGTCGAGCACCTCGGTGACCAGCGAGCCGTAGCGGCCGAGCAGGTGCTCGATGCGACTCGGATGCAGGCCGACCTCGTCGGCCAGGCGGTGCCGCCGGTTCCACAGCGCGTGCCAGCCGTGGGCGCCGAGCAGCGGCGTGCGGTCGGTGACGCAACGCGGAACCCGCTGGGGCAGGTTGCGGGCCGCCGCGTCGACGGTGTCCTCGGCCATCACGCGGTAGGTGGTGTACTTGCCCCCGGCGATCGTGATCATGCCCGCGACGGTCTGGGCGACGGCGTGCTCGCGCGAGAGCTTGCTGGTGGCCTCGGACTCGCCGTACAGCAGCGGGCGCAGGCCGGCCTGCACGCCTTCGACGTCGGCATGGGTCAGCGGCGTGCGCAGGACCCCGTTCACGCGGTCGAGGAGATACTGGATGTCGCGGGCCGAGGCGGCCGGGTGGGCGAGGTCGAGGTCCCAGTCGGTGTCGGTCGTGCCGATCAGCCAGTGCCGGCCCCACGGGATCACGAACAGCACGCTGGTCTCGGTCCGCAGGATCATGCCGCTGTCGGCGTGGATGCGGTCCTTGGGCACCACGAGGTGGATGCCCTTCGAGGCACGCACCCGGATCCGGCCGCGGCCGGCCATCTCCTGGATCCGGTCGGCCCACACGCCGGTCGCGTTGATCACCTGGCGGCCCCGGACCCGGATGTCCTCGCCGCCCTCCTGGTCGCGGGCGACGACGCCGACCACCCGTTCGCCCTCGCGCAGCAGGTCGGTCACCCGGGTCGAGGTCAGGATCGTCGCGCCGTACGACGCGGCCGTGCGGGCCAGTTCCATCGTGTGTCGCGCGTCGTCGACCTGGGCGTCCCAGTAGCGGACGGCGCCGGTCAGCGCGTCGCCACGCAGGGCCGGCACCAGCCGCATCGCCTGGCGGCGGGTCAGGTGCTCGTGGTGGGGCAGGTGGCGTGCCCCGCCCAGCGTGTCGTAGAGCGTCACGCCGGCGGCGACGTAGGCGCGTTCGGCGAAGCCGTGCCGAAGCGGATACAGGAACGAGACCGGGCGGACCAGGTGGGGCGCGAGTTCGGTCAGCAGCAGCCCCCGTTCGCGCAACGCCTCGCGGACGAGGCCGAAGTTGAACTGTTCGAGGTAGCGCAGGCCGCCGTGGATCAGCTTCGACGACCGGCTCGAGGTGCCGGCCGCGAGGTCACGCTGCTCGACCAGCGCCACCGACAGGCCCCGGGTGGCGGCGTCGAGGGCGATGCCGGCACCGGTGACGCCGCCGCCGACGACCACGAGATCGAACGTCTGGGTGCCCAGGCGTTCGAGGTCGGCGCGACGGCGCGCGGGCGAGAGAGCGGCGGGCTCCACGGACGACCTCGACGGCGGGGACGGGTGGGCCGGTCAGCGTAGGTCACCCGTTGGCCCCGGCACGGCCGTCTAGCGTGCCGCCCGGTCGGCGCATCCGCGCCAGGAGGCAGGACGGGCACATGCACACGCACCGTTATGGACCGTCGCGGGACCAGGTCGCCGACCTGTGGCTGCCAGACGGCGACGTGCCCGAGACCGGGTGGCCGGTCGTCGTGCTGGTCCACGGCGGGTTCTGGCGTCACCAGTACGTGCGCGCGTTGACCGAACCGCTGGCACGCGACCTCACCCGCCGCGGGTTCGCGGCCTGGAACCTCGAGTACCGCCGCGTGCCACCACCCGACGAGGTGATCGACGCGGCCGATCGCGGCGGGTGGCCGGCCACCCTCGCCGATGTCGCGGCCGGCATCGACCGCCTGGTCGACCTCGACGCGCCGCTCGACCTCGCCCGCGTCGCGTTCGTCGGGCACTCCGCGGGCGGCCACCTCGCCCTGTGGGCCGCCGGACGCACGCGGCTGCCCGACGGTGCCGTCGGCGCCGCTCCGCGACTGCGCCCGGCGGCGGTCGTGGGCCTGGCGCCGGCCGCCGACCTGCGCGCCGGTGAGCGCGACGGCATGGGCAGCGGCGCGATGGCCGCGTTGCTGGGCGGCGGTTCCGATGACGTCCCCGAGCGCTGGGACCTCGCCGACCCGGTGCGCCTGGTCGGCCACGGCGTGCCGGTGCTGCTCGTCCACGGCGACGAGGACGAGTCGGTGCCGCCGTCGCAGTCGCAGTCCTACGCCGAGGCGGTCCGCGCGGCGGGCGACGAGGTCGAGGTGGCGACCGGCCCGGCCGAGCACATGGACGTCATCGATCCGGACGAACCGCTGTGGCAGCGGGCGGCCGCATGGCTCGCACACCGGTTCGAGGTGCCGACCGTCACGCCGTGATCCATCCGAGCCCACCTACCCGGTGAGCTCCCCCGCGATCACGGTCACGGCGTGCCCACCGACCAGGACGCGGCCGCCCTCGATCCGGATGCGCAGGCGGCCGCCGCGGCGCGAGACCTGCCGGGCGGTGAGGGTGTCGCGGCCGAGTTCGCCGGCCCACCACGGGCCCAGCGTCGCGTGCGCCGAGCCCGTGACCGGATCCTCGTCCACGCCCAGGGCCGGAGCGAAGTAGCGCGAGACGAAGTCCTCGTCGCCGTCGGCCGCTGCGGTGACGATCAGTCCGCCGCTGCCGAGTGCGGCGACCTCGGCCAGGTCCGGCTCGAGGTCGCGCACCGCGGCCTCGTCGGGCAGCAGGACCACGTCGTTGGTCTGTCCGGTCCCGGTGTCGTCGTCACCGGCGTTGCCGGCGGTCCGGCCGAGGTAGCGCGCCCCCCTAACCCGCAGGGCCGACTCGAGGCGGGCCGGCGCGGGGTTGGCGACGACCGGCCAGGCCGGGAGGTCGAGCATGATCTGCCCGTCGTCGGCCGCGGCGGTCAGCACGCCGACCCGGGTGTGGAAGCGCAGCGTGGCGTCGCCGGCGGCCAGGCCGTCCTGCCACAACACGTGGGCCGTCGCGAGCGTCGCGTGGCCACACAGGTCCACCTCGGTGGTGGGGGTGAACCACCGCAACCGCCAGTCCTCGGGCGCCGTGGTGTCGGCCACCACGAAGGCTGTCTCGGAGACGTTGACCTCGGCGGCGACCGCCTGCATCCACGCCACCGGCTGCGGCCGGTCGAGCAGCACGACCCCGGCCGGGTTGCCGGCGAAGGCCGTGTCGGTGAACGCATCGACCAGGCGGAACGGTGGCATGGGTCGGCTTTCGGTGGTATCGGGCGGGGCACCATCCAACTACGTCTTGCCGACGGGACTGGCCGTCCGGACAGTGTTCGAGGGTTGAGGGTGGGCCGGGTGGGCGACACGCTCGCAGCAACGACGCGGCCAGACCAAGGACGGCCGCACCGGACCGGGCAGCGTCGGTCACCGCCGTGACGGTGGGGCGTGCGCTGCGTGGCGAAGGGACACCCACCCACATGTGCGGTTTCAGCGGCGAACTACGACTCGACGGCGCGACCCCGGACGTGGGTGCCGTCTACCGGATGACGGGCCGGATGATCTCCCGCGGCCCCGACGGGGAGGGCATCTGGTCGGCCGGGCCGATGGCGATGGGCCACCGGCGGCTGTCGATCATCGATCTGTCCTCGTGCGGCAACCAGCCCATGCACGACGCCGCCCTCGGCCTGACACTGGTCTTCAACGGCTGCATCTACAACTACCAGCCGTTGCGCGAGGAGTTGCAGCAGGCGGGCTACGAGTTCTTCTCGACCTCCGACACCGAGGTCGTGATGAAGGCCTACCACGCCTGGGGCGACCGCTTCGTCGACCGTCTGCAGGGCATGTTCGCGTTCGTCATCCACGAGCGGGGGACCGGCCGCACGTTCCTCGGCCGGGACCGTTTCGGCATCAAGCCGCTCTACGTGGTCGACGGTCCTTCCCGGCTGCGCTTCGCATCGAGCCTGCCCGCCCTGCTCGAGGGCGGCGACATCGACACGTCCATCGACCCGGTTGCACTGCACCACTACCTGACCTTCCACTCGGTCGTGCCCGCGCCCCACACCATCCTCAACGGGGTGAAGAAGGTGCCGCCGGCCACCACGATCGCGATCGAGGCCGACGGCTCGCGCGAGGTCACCGAGTACTGGCGGCCCGACTTCACCCGTGATCCCGACCGCGCGGACTGGAGCGCGCGCGACTGGGAGGACGCCACCCTCGACGCGCTCCGCAAGGCCGTGCAGTGGCGGCTGGTCGCCGACGTGCCGGTCGGCGTGCTGCTCTCGGGCGGGCTCGACTCGTCGTTGGTGGTCGGCCTGCTCGCCGAGGCCGGCCAGCGCGGCCTGAACACCTTCTCGATCGGGTTCGAATCGTTCGGTGGCGAGGAGGGCGACGAGTTCAAGTACTCCGACGTCATCGCCGAGCACTTCGAGACCAACCACCACCGGCTGCGCATCGACACCGAACGCATGCTGCCCGCGCTCGGCCAGGCCATCCACGCCATGAGCGAGCCGATGGTCAGCCACGACGCCGTCGCGTTCTACCTGCTCTCGCAGGAGGTCAGCCAGCACGTCAAGGTGGTGCAGTCGGGCCAGGGCGCCGACGAGGTGTTCGCCGGCTACCACTGGTATCCGCCGATGCAGGCGCTCACCGACGAACTCGGCGAGGGCGACCGCGAACGGCTCGTCGCCGCCGCCGTCGACCGCTACGCCCAGGCCTTCTTCGACCGGCCGCATGCCGAGATGGCCGACCTCGTCGGCCGCGACTACCGGGTCGACACCGACGTCTCCCGCGCGCTGGTCGCGGCGCACTTCGCCGCGCCGGGCGCCCAGACCGCCACCGACATGGCACTGCGTCTCGACTCGCAGATCATGCTGGTCGACGACCCGGTCAAGCGCGTCGACAACATGACCATGGCGTGGGGGCTCGAGGCCCGGGTCCCATTCCTCGACCACGAGGTGCTCGAGATCGCGGCCCGCATCCCGCCCGAGCTCAAGCTCGCCCAGGAGGGCAAGGGTGTGCTCAAGGAAGCGGCGCGGCGGGTGATCCCGAACGAGGTGATCGACCGGCCAAAGGGCTACTTCCCCGTCCCGGCGCTCAAGTACCTTCAAGGTCCCTACCTCGACCTGGTCCGCGACTCCCTGCTCGCCCCCGAGGCCCGCGAGCGCGGCCTGTTCCAGGCCGACGCCGTCCAGCGACTGCTCGACGACCCCAACGGCCAGCTCACGCCCCTGCGCGGCAACAAGCTGTGGCAGTTGGCGCTGCTCGAGATGTGGTTGCAGACCCACGGCGTACGTCCGTGAGGCAGCCGCGCCGCGCACGTCCCCTCCCAGGGCCCACCATGCCGGGCTCGACCAAGGAACGCCGGTGAACCCCACCCCGTCCGAGCGGGGCAAGCGCGCGGCACGCGGCCACGTCCGCGATGCCTCCAAGCCCAGTCACGGCGCCAACCTGTCCACGCGCTCGTGGGACGTCCGACCGCCGCACCTGACCGCCGACCTGATCCCCGACGTCGCGCTCGAGTGCGGCTGGGGACGGCTGATCTTCGGGCAGACCTTCGCCGGTCACGACGACCTCGTGAAGGTCGTCTCGGCCGAGGAGGCGGGGCGGCGCGACATCTGCCTCTACGTCCGCGAACCCCACGTCCTGGTGGCCCACGCCCCCCAGGAGCTGTTCATCGACCCGAGCCACACCTATCGCAAGTGGCTGCACCAGCACCGCGCCGACCGCGACCCGGTCCGCGGTGTGGTCGTGCGCGACATGCGCTCCGAGGCCGACGCCGAGGCCGTCAACCGCATCTACACCGCCGCCGGCATGGTGGTCGCGCCCAGCGAGATCATGTGGGCCAACCAGCGCACGGCGACCTTCACCTACCTCGTCGCCGAGGACGCGGACACCGGCGAGATCATCGGCACCGTGACCGGTGTGGACCACCGGCTGGCGTTCAACGACCCCGAGGACGGCACCAGCCTGTGGTGCCTGGCGGTCGACCCGCAGGCGGCCCGGCCGGGCATCGGCCGGGCATTGGTCGGCACCCTGCTCGACCGGTTCAAGGCCCGTGGCCGGGCCTACCTCGACCTGTCGGTCGTCCACGACAACGAGCCGGCGATCAGGCTGTACGAGAAGCTCGGGTTCGTGCGCGTGCCCGTGTTCGCCGTCAAGCGCAAGAACCCGATCAACGAGCGGCTGTTCTCCGCGGCCCCCGCGGAACGGCTCGACGACCTCAACCCGTATGCCCGGCTGGTCGCCGACGAGGCGCTGCGCCGCGGCATCTCGGTCGAGGTGCTCGACGCCGAGAGTGGCCTGCTGCGCCTCGCCCACGGGGGCCGCAGCATCCAGACGCGCGAGTCGCTGTCGGAGTTGACCACCGCGGTCGCGATGAGCAAGTGCGACGACAAGCGGCTGACCAACCGTCTGCTCGCCGAGGACGGCCTGCACGTCCCACGCGGCGCCGTCGCCACCGACGGGCCCGAGGACGAGGAGCTGCTCGAGGAGTTGGGCGAACTCGTGGTCAAGCCGGCCCGGGGCGAGCAGGGCCAGGGCGTCACGGTCGGGGTCACCACCGTCGAGGAGTTGCGCGAGGCGATCGGTCTCGCGCGCACCTTCTGCAACGTGGTCCTGCTCGAGCAGTGCGTGTCGGGCCGGGACCTGCGTATCGTCGTGATCGACCACGAGGTGGTCGCCGCCGCCGTGCGCCGGCCCGCGACCGTGGTCGGCACCGGCGAGCACACCGTGCGCGAGTTGATCGAGTCGACGTCGCGCCGCCGCAGCGCGGCCACCGGCGGCGAGGCGGTCATCCCACTGGACGCGGTGACCGAGAAGGCCTGCCTCGACCACGGCTACGGGTTCGACGACGTCCTGCCGAAGGGCGAGGACCTCGAGGTGCGCCGGACCGCCAACCTGCACACCGGCGGGACCATCCACGACGTCACGGCCCAGTTGCACCCGGCGCTGGCCGACGCGGCCGTCCGGGCCAGCCGCAAACTCGACATCCCGGTGGTCGGCATGGACCTGCTCGTCCCCGACGTCGCCGGGGACGAGTACGTGTTCATCGAGGCCAACGAACGGCCGGGGCTGGCCAACCACGAACCGCAACCGACGGCCGCACGGTTCATCGACCTGCTGTTCCCGGCGACGCGGCCGCTGCCGCGGGGTTGGGAGCCGGGCAAGGTCGCCACGGACCACGCCGCCACGACCAGGGACGACGACGACCGTGTCGGCGGCTGAGCCGCCGCAGGTCCACCTCGGCGTGGTCGCGGCTCCCGCGGTGGGACGCGACGTGGCCGCGGAGGTCGTCGCGGCGCTCCCGGGGCTGCTGGAGCGGCGCTATGCCGGCACCGCATGGCAGGTCACCCTGCTCGTCGACGCGCTGGTCGCGCCGCCCGCGGACGACGACGACCTGGTCGAGGCGGCGCACGACCGGCTGCTGGCCGAGGACTTCGACCTCCTCCTGGTGCTCACCGACCTCCCCGTCGACGTCGACGGACGCGCCGTCGTCGGGCACGCCAGCCCTCTGCACGGCGTCGGGGTGCTGTGCGTGCCCGCCCTCGGGCCGCTGAACCGCCGCAGGCGGGCGCTCGACGCGTCCGTGCGCCTGCTCGACGTCCTGCTCGACGTCCCCGCGGGCGCCGACGACGCGACGGCGACGGCCGAGGCCGGCGAACGGCTGCGCGACCTCGCGACCGACTTCGCCCGCGGCGACGACCGCGGGCTCGTGCTGGCCGCCCGGGTACTCACCGGCAAGTGGGGGTTGCTGTTCGGCATGGTGCGCGCGAACCATCCCTGGCGACTCGCCCTGCGCCTGTCACGGGCCCTGGCGGCCGCGGGGGCGGTCGGGATCCTCGCCATGGTCACGCCGGACGTGTGGCTGCTCGCCGACGACTATTCGCTGCTGCGCCACAGCCTGCTCGCGCTCGCCGTGATCGCGATCGTCTGCGCCACGCTGATCGTGGGGGCGCGCCTGTGGGACCGGCCGCCGACGCCACGCGCACGCGAACAGGTCACGCTGTTCAACCTCGCCACCCTCGTCACCGTCGCGATCGGCGTCACCACGCTGTACGGCGTGTTGTTCCTGCTCGCCCAGATCGGGGCGTTCGCACTGCTGACGCCGGGTGTGCTGACCGAGACCCTGGGGCACCCGATCAGGCCCGCCGACGTGATCGGCGTCGCCTGGCTGACCACGACGCTGTCGATGCTCGGCGGCGCCCTCGGGGCCGGGATCGAGTCCGACGACGCCGTCCGCGAGGCGGCATACAGCCACCGGACCGGCGGCGACACCGTCCTCGAGGCGACGCCGGCCGGCTAGCGATCACCGATTCCCTCAGTCGCCGCCGCGTCCCCGCATCCCGACCACGGCGGCGATCACCACGATCACGGCAGCGATGATGAGCAGCCACCTCAGCGCGTCGAGCAGCAGGCTGATCACGAACAGCACCAGCGCGAGCGCGAGCAGGCCGGCCGCGACCCTGGCGAGTCGTCCCGACATCGAGGTCCCCTTGTCGTCGTGCGTGCACGGTAGGTGGCGACCGCGGGTCGGCCCGGCGCGCGCCCCGGCCACCCGTCCGCCGCTACCGTGCCGTCGCCACCGCACCCGAGGCCGACGATGTCGCTGCCCGACGACCTGGCGCTCGCGCACGACATCGCGGACATCGCCGACGAGATCACGCGCGTGGCCTTCACCGGCCGGGCGCTGCCCTTCGAGCGCAAGGCCGACGGCAGCCCCGTCACCGCCGTGGACGTCACCGTCGAGCGTGCCGTGCAGCGGACGCTGGCCCAGCGGCGCCCGGACGACGGCGTCCTCGGCGAGGAGATCGGCGCGGTCGGAGCGGCGGCACGCACCTGGATCCTCGACGGTGTCGACGGCACCGTGAACTTCGTCGCGGGTCGCCCGGCTTGGGCGACCGAGATCGCCCTGGTGGTCGACGGCCGGCCGGTCCTGGGTGTCAGCACGAGTCCCGCCCTCGGACGCCGCTGGTGGGGTGGACCCGACCTCGGTGCCTGGCTCGGTGACCTACCTCGCGATCCGGCGACCCGACCGCGGCCGCTGGCGGTCGCACCCGAAGGGGTGGGGTTCGCGACGATGCCCGCGGTGGCGAGGTTCCGGGGCGAACCCGAAGAGGCGCTCCTCGGCCCGCTGGCGGCTCTGGGCGACGAGGTCGACTCGCCCGTACACGGCGCGATGCTGGTCGCCGGCGGCGAGGCAGCCGCATGTCTGCACGCGCGCGGTGGTCCGTGGGACTTCGCGGCGTTCGC
The DNA here is from genome assembly GCA_035462025.1 of Egicoccus sp. Taxonomy (GTDB): domain Bacteria; phylum Actinomycetota; class Nitriliruptoria; order Nitriliruptorales; family Nitriliruptoraceae; genus Egicoccus. The sequence goes on from DATHUR010000130.1 coordinate 50,312, forward strand.
GGCGATCGTCGAGGGTGCCGGCGGACGCTGGTCGGACCTCGACGGCGGTCGCCGCCTCGACCACGGCGGCCCGCTGCTCTACTCCAACGGCACCGTCCATGACGACCTGCTCGCCGCCTTCGGCCGAGACGGCCCGGCGTGAGCAGCCGTCCGTCAGGCTCGCGCGGTGCGGGCAACGAGCGCAAACCGTTCATCGTGCACCGGCCGGCCCCACAGCCGCGGGTCGCCACTGAGGTCATGCACGGCGAACTCGTGGACCAGTGGCGCCACGGCGGCGGTGAGCGTGGCGCCACCGACTCCACCCAACCACGGCAGCGCAGCCGCGACCTCCGTGTCGCCCGTGTCAGCCGCGCTGCTGGGCTGGTTCCAGTGGCCCTCGATCAGCAGGAGCGTCCCTCCCGGGCGCAGCAGCCGGGTCCAGGTCGCCAACGCCTGGTGTGGGTCAGGCAGTGTCCAGAGCAGATGCCGACCGAGCACGACGTCCACCGAGGCCGGCGCAACCGGTGGGTCGGCCGCGTCTGCCTGCTGGAACTCGACGTTCACGGCTGCAGCTACCGCCTTCGCCCTCGCCGCCTGGATCATCTGACGGGACAGATCGACCCCCCGCACGGTGTAGCCGTCGCCCGCGAGCAGCACCGACAGCGTCCCTGTGCCACAGCCGAGGTCGGCGACCTCCGCCGGCGGGGCCGGCAGCCAGGACCGCAACCGCCTCATCCACGCGTCACGGACGACGGGGTCCGACAGGCCGTGGTCCGGCTCGTCGTCGAAGTTCGACGACCGCGCGTCCCAGTACTCAGCGACGCGGGCGGCTACGGGCTCGGTCATGATCCCCCCTGACGTCCGCATGAAAGCGGATGGACGACACCGGTGTGTCAGCACGGGCGCGCGTCGGCCCCTCCCTGGTCCGCCCGTGGCAACGTGCCGCCGAAGCCGATCGGACAGGTCGTCATGGTGACACTCGAACCGATGGGTGATGACCACGCTGCGTGGCTCGTCGAGTTCCTGACCAGCGACAGCTGGCCCTTCCACGCGGGGACTGTCGACCGGGAACTCGTCACGGAACGGCTGCGTCACGGCTACTACGACGGGCCCGGTCGAGCCACCTTCCTCGTCACCGAGGTCGCGCAACGGGTCGGCCTGACCCGGATCGAGGATCTGGACGACCCCACGCCCACGCTCGATCTGCGGATCGCCGCAGCTCACCGTGGTCGAGGCTTTGGCGTGGCCGCGCTGCGCGAGCTGGCGCGATGGGTCTTCGACACGCACGATGTCGAGCGACTCGAAGGGACCACCCGCCAGGACAACGTCGCGATGCGACGCACGTTCCAGGCGGTGGGGTTCGTCAAGGAAGCCCACTACCGCCGCGGCTGGCCCACCCGCAGCGGCCGTCTGCTCGACGCCGTTGGCTACGCCCTGCTGCGAACGGACTGGCGCGACGGCACCACGACGCCGGTGGACTGGCACGACGAACCCGACGGCTCTGACGTCTCGGCCGGGTCGTAGCCACGGGGGAGTTGCGCACGCCCACGTATCGCAGAGGTGACGGCAGCTCGCGGGTCGACGGCTAGAACAGGATGGTCGTGACGGCGAGGACGGCGACGGCCGCGACGAACACGCGGACCGCGGCGGCCCGGGCGCGGGCCGGCTCGACGAACAGGACCTTGCCGGCGATCAGTCCGCCGACGAACCCGCCGAGGTGGCCGCCGACCGAGATGCCCGGCAGGGCGAACGTGATCACGAGGTTGAGCAGGACCAGGGAGCCGATGCTGGTGCGCCACGGGTTGATGCCGCGCGAGCGCATCCCCACCATGGCCGCTCCCATCAGGCCGAAGACGGCCCCGGAAGCCCCGACGGTCACCCCGACCGGGTTGGTGGCGAACAGCCAGCCGAGCAGCGGGATGTCGGGCAGGGCCGTGTAGGCCGTGAGCCAGCCGAGACCGACGATGCCGAGCGCGCCACCGGCCAGGCCGGCGAGGTAGAGGGCGCCGAAGCGGACGTGCCCGAGCACCGGTTCGAGCATCTGGCCGAGTTGCCACAGCAGCAGGCCGTTGAACCCGACGTGGATCAGCCCGACGTGCAGGAACGCGCTGGTGATCTGTCGCCACGGCTGCGCGCCCGCCAGCGCCGGGACCAGCCCGAACTCGCGGGTCAGCGGCATCGTCTGCGACAGCAGGTAGACCGCGGCGATGGCGCCGACGAGAACCTGGGTGACCACCGGCTGGACCAGCAGTTGCCGCACCGAACGGACGGGCTGGCCCCCGCGCGCGCACTCGGGGCACTGGTAGCCGACCGGGGCGTCGATCATGTCGTCGGTGCAGATCGGCCGTTCGCAGCGCGAGCAACGCAGCCGCGCCTCGCGGTCGGGATGCCGGTAACAGACGGTGGTGCTGGTCTCGTGGTCGCTCACGGAAGCTGGGAGCCTGGTCGCGGGGGAGCGTGAAGGTACCCGCGTAGCCTGGTCGGACCGGCGACGTTCAGGCGGTCCAGCCGAGCACGGCGTCGCCGAAGGCGAGCATCCCGACCCACACGGCCGCGTTGCCGACGGGTACCAGCAGCGTCAGCACCGCACGGGTGCGGGCGAACCTGATCAGCAACGCCACCGCGAGGCACCAGACGAGTCCGAGGAACACGAGCGCCCACAAGGGCGCGACCAGCCCGCTGGTGAGGGTGATGAAGCCGACGCCGAGTTGCAGGATCGCGGCCAGGGCGATCGCGACGACATCCAGCGGTGAGGGACGGGAACGGGTGGTGGGGGACGGGGCGGTCACGATGTGGCCTCGGTCTGCGACGTGGCCGAACGGTAGCCTCCGCGGTCATGACACCGGCCGTGCAGCGACAGACCGAGGCGCTCGCCGACCTGCTCGCCGCCGGGCCCGCCCTGGTCGTCAGCGGCGCCGGGATCTCGACCGACTCCGGCATCCCGGACTACCGCGACGCGGACGGGCGGATGCGGCATGCCTCGCCGATGACCTACCAGCAGTTCGTCGCCAGCGCCGCGGATCGGCGCCGGTACTGGGCGCGCTCGCACCTCGGCTGGCACCGGATCGCCGCGGCGCGGCCGAATGCCGGTCACCTGGCGGTGGCGGCGCTGCAGGCCGCGGGACGGCTCAGCGGCGTCGTGACCCAGAACGTCGACGGCCTGCACACCGCCGCCGGCACGGACGGGGTCATCGACCTGCACGGTCGCCTCGACACGGTCGTCTGCCTCGACTGCGGGGTACGCCGGCCCCGTCTGGAGCTGGGCCTCCGACTGGACGCGGTGAACCCCGGCTTCCGCACGGGACCGGCGGGCCGCGCGGCGAGCCATCGACCGGACGGCGACGTCGTCATCCCCGAGGACGTCGTGGCCCGCTTCCGGGTGGTCGGCTGCCGGGGCTGCGGCGGCGTGCTCAAGCCCGACGTGGTGTTCTTCGGCGAGCACGTCCCCTCGGCGCGCTTCCGTGCGGCGCTCGACCTGCTCGACCGCTCGGCGTCGCTGCTGGTGCTCGGCTCGTCGCTGATGGTCGGATCGGGGTACCGCTTCGTCACGGCCGCCGTGCGGCGGGGCCTGCCCGTCGCGATCGCGACGCGCGGCACGACCCGCGGGGACCGTCACGCCGGTCTCAAGGTCGACGCGGCGCTCGGTGAGGTCCTGCCCGCCCTCGCCGCTGAGGCGGCGGGCCGGACGGGACGACAGGCCCACGCCGCCGCGCTCGCCGGGTAGCGTCACTGCCTGAGCGGCGGCGTAGGTGCTGTTGTTGCTCTGCAGGCACCGTCGCCCGGGCGCGGGCGCCATCTGGAAGCCGGTCCCGGAGACCAAGAATGACTGATGTGAAGCGACTCGAACTCGACCTGCCCTGGATGCAGGAGGTCCTGCTGGAGCTCCTGCGCGTCCCCAGCCCCTCGGGACGCACCGACGTGGTCATGCAGCACGTGGGCGAACGCCTCGAGGAGATCGGCCTGCCTTTCGAGGTCACCCGGCGGGGTGTCATGGTCGGCAGCCTCGACGGAGGCGAGGGCGACCTCGACCGCGCCGTGGTCATCCACACCGACACGATCGGGTGCATGGTCCAGCACCTCAAGGACAACGGACGACTCGCGATCGTGCCGGTCGGCACCCACAGTGCCCGCTTCTCCGAGGGCAGCCGGGTCACGATCCTCACCGACGACCCCGAACACACCTACACCGGCACGATCCTGCCGACCAAGGCCTCGGGTCATGCCTTCGGTGACGACGTCGACACCCACCCGATCGGCTGGGAACACGTCGAGGTACGCGTCGACGAGCACGTCTCGACCGCGCAGGACCTCGCCGACCTCGGCATCCAGGTCGGTGACTTCGTGGCGCAGGTCGCCTTCCCGGTGATCAGCCGCAGCGGCTACGTGACCTCGCGTCACCTCGATGACAAGGCAGGTGTCGCGGCCACGCTGGCGGCCTTCAAGGCGGTGCTCGACGCGGGCCTGGAACTCGAGGTCGGCGCCCACCTGCTGATCACGACCGCCGAGGAGGTCGGCCACGGCGCCTCTTCCGGGCTGTACCAGGACGTCGCCGAGCTGGTGTCGGTCGACGCCGCCGTCGTCGCGCCGGGTCAGCACTCGACCGAGACCGGCGTCTCGATCGCCATGCAGGACCTGCACGGTCCCTTCGACTACCACCTGTCACGCAAGCTGCACGGCCTCGCGAGGGCCCACGGCATCGAGGCGCACCGCGACGTGTTCCGCTTCTACCGCTCGGACGTCGCCTCGGCGCTCGAGGCCGGCGCCGAGACGCGCGCCGCGCTGGTCGGGTTCGGGGTCGACGCCACGCACGGCTGGGAGCGGACCCATCTCGACGCGCTCAGGGCCACCGGCGAGCTGTTGGCGCTGTACCTGCAGACCCCGTTGACCTTCGCGAAGTGGGACGCGGAACGGGCTGGGCGCCTCAAGGACTTCCCGTCCACCGCCGTGCAGCCGGTGCGTCGCGAGCCCGAGTGGGACCCCGAGTCGCCCGACCTGCTCGAGGACGAGGGCTCGCCCGACGACTACCGGGCCTGACGGCCGCGTCCTGCGGCAAATCCGCGGTCGTGTCACACCCGCTTCGTACGGTGAACCCTGCCCATCCCGGGCACCCGCCGAGGCAGGGGGACGCCGATGCTCACGACCATGTTGACCGCCACGCTCGCCGCCGCCGCGGTCGGGCTCGCGGTGGCCTGGTGGATGTCGCGCCAGCAGCGCGACGACTCCCAGCAGTTGGTCGCCGACCTACGGGCCGAACTGCTCGCCCAGCAGCAGGCCGCGTCCGAGCACGCGGCCCTGCGTCACCGTGACGACCTGCAGCAGGCGATCCAGACCCTGGTGGACGTGACCGGCCAGCAGGTCGCGGCGACGACCCGCTCGGGGGCGGCCGAACTGGACGGGCGCAAGGCCCTCATCGACGCCGAACTGCAGCGGATGGGCACCACGCTCGGCCAGGTGGTCGAACTGGTGCAGAAGCTCGAGTCCGAACGCGCCGACCAGCTCGGCCAGGTCCGCGAGCAGCTGCAGGGCGTCACCCGCACCCATGCGCAGCTCGCGCAGACCACGGGCGCGATCCGCGAGGCGCTGACGTCGTCGCAGGCGCGCGGGCAGTGGGGCGAGCGGATGGCCGAGGACGTGCTCAGCGCGGCCGGGTTCAAGCACGGTGTCAACTACGTCACCCAGCGCACCCTGCCCTCGGGCAGCCGCCCCGACGTGACCTTCCTGCTGCCCGGTGACCTGTCGCTGCACATGGACGTGAAGTTCCCCCTCGCCAACTACCTGGCGATGCTCGAGTGCGACGGCGAGGCCGACACCGAGCGCTGCCGCAAGCTGTTCCTGCGCGACGTGCGCGGCCGGGTGAAGGAGCTCGCGACCCGCGGGTACGTCGACCCACAAGCGGGGACGGTCGACTTCGTGCTGCTGTTCCTGCCAAACGAGTACGTCTTCGGCTACGTCCACGAGCAGGACACCGCGCTGCTCGACGATGCGCTGCGCCAGGGTGTGGTGATGTGCTCACCCTCGACGCTGTTCGCCGTCCTCGCGGTCGTGCGACAGGCCTGCGACGGGGTCGCATTGCAGCGCACCTCCGACCAGATCGTGGGGCTGCTGTCGGGATTCACCGAGCAGTGGGGCCGCTACACCGAGGAGGTCGACAAGCTCGGCCGGCAACTCGACACGGTGCGCCGCACCTTCGACGGGTTGGCCACCACGCGCCGCCGGCAGATGGAACGCCAGCTCGAACGGGTCGAGGAGGTCCGCGAACAGCGCGGCATCGAGCCGATCACGATCGACGAACGCCCGCGCCTGCTGCGCCTGCCCGACGTGTCGGCGGGCTGACGGATGGCGCGGACCCCGCGTCGCCACGACGCCGATGCGGGCGGTGACCCCGACCTGCTCGAGCGCAAGGCGCAGTTGCGCGTCCGTACCTGGGACGCGCTCGCAGCCGCCAAGGTCAGCCGGTTTCCGGGAGCGCACCACCGCATCAGCAACTTCGTCGGCGCCGAGGCCGCCGCGGAACGGCTGCGCGGGACCGACGAGTGGGCGGCCGCGGCGACGATCAAGGCCAATCCCGACAGTCCCCAATGGCCGGTCCGTCAGCGTGCCCTCGAGGACGGCAAGCTGGTCTACATGGCGGTTCCCCGCCTGGCCGGGGCCGACCCCTTCTTCCTGCTCGACCCCGACCACCTCGCCGACACGCCGCGAAAAGCCTCGTCGATCAAGGGGGCGACCGCGAGCGCCCGCACGGTCGCGGTCGCCGACCTCGAGCCGGTCGACCTGGTCGTCACCGGGTGCGTCGCCGTCGCCGAGGACGGCACCCGGCTGGGCAAGGGCGGCGGGTTCAGCGACCTCGAGTTCGCGTTGGCCTGCGAGGCGGGCATGATCGGCCCCGCGACGCTGGTGGCCACGACCGTCCACGAGCTGCAGGTCCTGCCTGCGGGCACGATCCCGCGCACCGGCCACGACGTCCGCGTCGACCTGGTCGTCACGCCCGACCACGTGCTGCGGGTACCACGCGAAGGGCAGTGGCGCCCCGCTTCGATCAGGTGGGACGAGCTCACCGACGACAAGATCGCCGCGATTCCACTGCTGGCCGAACTCGCCCGCAATCGCTGACGGACGCGGCTGACCGCGGGTTCACGCCGCCGCTCGGTACCGGCGCGAAACCCCTTGACCCGCTCCGGAACCACTGTTAGTTTTGTTTCCTAACGAAGTTCGGTCGGGAGGCTGGACGGCCTGGGGAGGCGGACGTGACCGAGGTGTTGGCTGGGCCGCTGCGTTCGGTTCGCGCCGCGTCGGGCCAGGACGCCCGCGAGGTCAACCGTCGTTCGGTGCTCCACGCCGTCGCATCGGGGGCCGCCGTCACCCGTGCGGATCTCGCCCGTCTCACCGGCCTGACCCGCCCGACCGTGTCCTCGCTGATCGATCAACTCGTGACCGAGGGCCTCGTGATCGAGGTCGGGCAGGGGATCTCGGCCGGTGGCAAGCGGCCCACGCTGTTGGCGATCGACGCGGGTGCACGCCAGGTCATCGCGGTCGACGTGAGCTCGGACCCGGTGGTCGCCGTGCTCAGCGATCTCGGCGGGACCGAGATCGCGTCGCGCCATCTGCCCGATGCACTGCACGGCGACGACCTCGTGGACGCCCTCGCGACCGTGATCGCCGGCCTCGCGGACGCGGCGACCGCACCCCTGGCCGGGGTCGGGGTCGGCACGCCCGGCCTCGTCGACGCCGACGGCACCGTGGTCGAGGCGCCCAACCTCGGCTGGCACGACCGGCCACTGGGTCGGGAGTTGCGCGCACGCACCGGCCTGCCGGTCTGGGTCGCCAACGACGCCGACGCGGCTGCCCTGGTCGAGTTCGGACGGCTTCCCGAGGAACGCGACGGCCTGGTGCTCGTGCGCATCGGCGTCGGCGTCGGCGCCGGGCTCGTGCTGGGCGGCCGCCCGTATCCCGGTGGCCGCGCCGCCGCCGGCGAGATCGGCCACCTCGTCGTCGTGCCCGACGGGCCGGCGTGCTCGTGTGGGAACCGCGGCTGCCTCGAGACCGTGGCGGGCCTGCGCCCGATCCTGGCCGCCGGCGGACTCGACCCGGCGCACCCGCCGGCCGATCTCACGACCCTGCTCGACGCGGGCGGCGACGCCGTCGGCGACGCGCTCGAGGTGGCGGCGACCCACCTCGGCGCCGTGGTCGCACACCTCGTCGCGATCCTCGACGTCGCCGACGTCGTGCTGTCCGTCGAGGTGGCGGGTCTCGGTGAGGTGCTGGCCGAACAGGTCGGTGCCGTGGTGCGTCAACGGCTGCTGCCCCGCCTGGCCGAGGACGTCCGCGTGCGCAGTGCCGCGGACGCCGACGGCCTCGTCCTGGACGGCGCCCATGCCCTGGTGCTGGCCGGTTCGCTCGGGATGGTGCGGCCATGACCGTGACCTCCACCCCGCTCGCGGACGGCGCCCGGCCGGGCGCGTCCGTCGCGGTCACGGTCGGTGTCGACATCGGCGGCACCACGACCGAGGTCGTGCGGGTGGGGCCCGGCGGCGACATCGAGGCACACGCGGTGGTGCCGACCCGGCCGGGGCCGGGACTGCTGGACTCCACCGTCGCCGCGATCCGCGAGGTCGCACCCGACGGCGTCGTCGACCGCATCGGGGTCGGCGTGCCCGGACAGGTCGACCGCCACGACGGCTCGGTCGCGTTCGCCGTCAACCTCGGCCTCGGCCGTGACCGCCTCGATCTCGGCGCCCGGCTGGCCGAGATCTTCGACGCGACCGTCGAGGTCGAGAACGACGTCCGGGTCGCGGCACTGGGCGCCCACGCCCATCTCGCGCCGGACGCCGGGGTGCTGGTCTTCCTCGGACTCGGCACCGGCGTGTCGGCCGGCGTCGTGATCGATGGACGCATCCACCGCGGGCGGGACGGGATGGCCGGCGAGATCGGCCACGTCGTGGTCGACCCGACGGGCCCGGTGTGCCCATGCGGGCAACGCGGCTGCCTCGAGGCCCTGGTCTCGGGCGGTGCGTTGCGCCGCCGCTGGCCGACCGGCGGGGACGAGGCCGCCGCGCACCTGTTCGAACAGGCCGCGGCCGGCGACCCCGCCGCGATCGCGCTCCGCGACGAGGTGGTCGGTCACCTGACGACCGCACTGACCTGGCTCGTGGCCGCCTACGGGGCGGACCTGGCCGTCCTCGGCGGCGGCGTCGGGCGCATCGGTGCCCCGCTGCTCGCCGCGATCCACACGCGGCTCGAGGACGTTGCTTCGCGCTCGGAGGTGGCGGGCTTCCTGCTCGGCCCCGAGCACATCAGATGTGCGCCGGCGGATGGCCCGCTCGGCGCGGTGGGTGCGGCCGCGTTGGTGGGAGCCACCACGCGGCCTCTGGATGAGGCGGCGGCACGTGTCGCCGCGCTGAATCGAGCCGCGTCGGGCTGAGCCCGCCGGCACCAGCAACACGAAGATGGATGGAGAGGGACCATGCGTAGAGGGATGCGAGCGGCGCTCGCGGCGGGGGCAGCCATCGCGCTGCTTGCCGGCGCATGCGCGAACCCGGAGGACGATGCCGAGGAGGGCAGCGGCACCGACACCAGCGAGGAACCCACCGAGGAGGCTGCGGCCACCGAGGACGACAGCGACACCGAGGGTGACGACGAGGGCGGCGAGCCGCCGTTCGACGTGCCCGAGGGCTACACCCATCTCGCCGCGGCGCTCGACGGCGCCCACGACGGCGAGAGCGTCACGATCATGAGCCAGTGGATCGCCGAGGACGGCGAGCGCTTCCGCGAGGCGCTGCGCCCGTTCGAGGAGGCGACCGGTATCACCGTCCAGATGGACGGCGTCGCCGACTACACCACCACCCTGGTCGCCCGGGCCGAGGGCGGCAACCCGCCCGACGTCGCCCAGGTCGCCCAGCCGGGCCTGATGCGGACGCTGGCCGACAACGGCCACCTCGTCCCGCTCGACGACTGGATGGACACCGCGCAACTCGCCGGCGACTTCGGTGACGCCTGGATCGAGATGACCAGCGCCGACGGCAGCACCTACGGCATCACGTGGGGCGCCTTCACCAAGTCGGTGGTCTGGTACCCGGCGAAGGCGTTCGAGGAGGCCGGCTACGCGGTGCCAACCACGTGGGACGAACTGATCGCGCTGTCGGACGAGATCAAGGCGACCGGCGACGCCCCCTGGTGCATCAGCGTCGAGCAGGGTGACGCGAGCGGCTGGCCGGCGACCGACTGGGTCGAGGACGTGCTGCTGCGCACCGCACCGCCGGAGGTCTACGACGAGTGGGCCAGCGGCCAGCGCGACTTCTCCGACCCCGAGGTCGCCGCCGCGTTCGACAAGACCGCCGAGATCCTGTTCACCGACGGCTACGCCTACGGCGGGCCGACCTGGATGAACGAGACCTGGGTCGGTTCGACCCCGCTGCCGATGTTCCACGGTCAGGACGGACCTGACTGCTGGTTCCACAAGCAGGCCACCTGGATCGCCGACTTCTTCCTCGCCGACCCCAACGCTCCGGCCGACGACCCCGAGTCCGAGCGCCTGGCGCCGGGCGAGGACGCGAAGTTCTTCGTCCTGCCCGGGATCGACGAGGCCTACGGCACCCCGGTGCTCGGCGCCGCCGACCAGTTCGTGGCGTTCAACGACCGCGAGCCGGTGCGTGCGCTGCTCGAGTACCTGGCCACCCCGACCGCGGTCGAACCGATGATCGCCGCCGGCGGGTTCATCTCGCCCAACGAGAGCGTGCCCGACGACTGGTACCAGGACTACTCGTCGCAGGCGTCCGCGGCCATCCTGGCCGAGGCGACCACGCTGCGCGACGACGCGTCCGACTCGATGCCGGCCGCGGTCGGTTCGAGCTTCAACTCCGCGATGGTGGACTGGATCCGCGCGAACGGCCAGAACACCGACGAGATCCTGGCGCGCCTCGACGCCGTCGACTGGGAGGGCGAGGAGTAGCCAGCAAGGTCTCGGGCGCTCTGGTCGACCTCGTCGGTCCGGGGTCCCCGGGAATCACCCACCCGGGATGCCGGGCCGCGCCAAGCCGCGGCCCGGCACCCCGACCGCCGCCAGGGAGGAGGTGCGCAGGTGGCCAGCCACACGATCACCGACCGGACCCGACGCGGCCGCCGCCTCGCCCGTGCCGTCGCGACGGTGGCGTCCCTCGCCCTCGTCGTCGTCCTGCTGTGGTGGAGCGTCGGCTTCCTGGCCGACCCGCTCGCGACCGACCGGGCCGTCGCCCGCATCCTCGGGCTCGTCGGCGCCGACGCGTCCGCCGACGCGATCCTGAACCGCGGGCTGACTCCCGTGTCGCGCAAGCTCGGCGGCGCCGTCGTCGCCCTGCTGGTCGGGGTCGTCGGCGTCTGGGCCCTGTTCGTCTCGGCGAACGCCACCATCGACGCCGTCCTCGGCGAGAAGGTGCGCGAGAAGGTCCGCCCCTGGCTGTTCGTCGGGCCGGCCGTCGCGCTGATCGCGCTCTACCTCGTGGTCCCGACCTTCAACACCATCCGCACCAGCCTCACCGACCAGGCGGGCGGCTTCACGCTCGGCCACTACCGCTTCGCGTTCACCGACCCGTCGATGCTGCTCGCCTTCCGCAACAACGTGCTGTGGCTGGTCCTGGGCACGTTCGGCAGCGTGATGATCGGCGTCGGGTTCGCCGCGCTCGTCGACCGCCTCAAGCGCGAGGCGCTGGCCAAGACCTTCATCTTCCTGCCCATGGCGATCTCGTTCGTCGGTACCAGCGTCATCTGGCGGTTCGTCTACGCCTGGCAGCCACCTGGCCGGCCGCAGACCGGCCTGCTCAACGCCATCGTCACGGGCCTGGGGTTCGAGGCGGTCCCGGTGCTCTCGGTCAGCCCGCTCAACACCGTCGCGCTGATCGTGGTCATGATCTGGCTGCAGACCGGCTTCGCCATGGTGATCTTCTCGGCCGCGATCAAGTCCGTGCCGTCCGAGGTGATCGAAGCCGCGCGGCTCGACGGCGCCGGGGAGTTCACGATCTTCCGCCGCATCGTGGTGCCGATGATCCGCGGCACGATCCTGACCGTCGCGACCACGATCTTCATCGCGATCCTCAAGGTGTTCGACATCGTGTGGGTCATGGGGCGCGGCGGCAACTTCGACACCGAGGTGGTCGCCACCCGGATGTTCAAGGAGATGTTCCAGTTCCAGAACTTCGGGCGCGCCAGTGCCCTGGCCGTGATCCTGCTGGTCGTGGTCGTGCCGGCCATGGTGATCAACATCCGCAACATGCACCGGCAGGGGGTGGGCGCATGACGGCCGTCGTCCCGCCCCGCACCGTCGAGTCGCCCGCGTCGGAGCGGCGCCGCAGCGCCGGCGGCCCGCCCCGGCGTCTGCGCTGGCGCCGGGCCGGTGCCGATCGCTCGGCCCGCGAGCCCGGTCGCCGGTCCCTGCTGGTCCGCGTCGTGGTCGTGCTCATCGCGTTCGTCTGGTCGCTGCCGACTGCGGGCCTGTTGATCAGCTCCCTGCGGCCGGCCGGCGCCATCGCCACCAGCGGCTGGTGGACCGCGATCGCGCATCCGTTCGAGACGTCGCAGTGGACGCTGGCCAACTACGCCAGCGTGCTGGCCGACCGCGGCATGTTCGACGCGTTCGTGAACTCGCTGGTGATCGCCATCCCGGCCACCGTCATCCCGATCAGCCTCGCCGCCTTCGCGGCCTACGCGTTCGCCTGGATCGACTTCCCGGGACGCAAGGTGCTGTTCGCGGTCGTGGTCGGTCTGCTGGTCGTGCCGCTGCAGATGACGCTGGTCCCGCTGCTGCAGCTCTACGTCAGCTGGGACCTGACCGGCACCTATCTCGGCACCTGGCTCGCCCACACCGGCTTCGGCCTGCCTATGGCGATCTTCCTGCTGTACAACTACGTCGCCGACCTGCCCAAGGAACTCATGGAGGCCGCCTACGTCGACGGCGCGAGCCACTTCGGCGCGTTCATCCGGCTCGTGCTGCCGCTGGCCGCACCGGTCCTGGCCGCGTTCGCGATCTTTCAGTTCCTGTGGGTCTGGAACGACTTCCTCGTCGCCTACATCTTCCTCGGCACCGGTTCGGAGGTCGCCGTGCTCACCGCGCAACTGCAGCAGCTGGTCGGGACCCGTGGCGAGGACTGGCACCTGCTGACCGCCGGCGCCTTCGTGTCGATGGTCGTTCCGCTGGTCGTCTTCCTCGCCATGCAGCGCTACTTCGTGCGTGGGCTGCTGACCGGCGGTGTCAAGGGATGACGGCCTACCCGACCGGTCCTCCCCCCGGGGCCCACCCGACCGATCCTCCCCCCGGGGCCCACCCGACCGATCAGGTCCTGTTGCGGGCCTACGACGGGCTCGTCCTGTCGTCGCACGCCGCGGCCGAGATCGCGGCCGGCGAGGTGCCCGGAGTGACCCTGTACCGCCACCACAACGTGGACACGGCTGCGCAGGTGCGCGCGCTGACCGGGGCCATGCAGGCGGCCCGCCCCGCCGGCACCCCGCCGCTGCTGATCGCCATCGACCAGGAGGGTGGACAGCTGCTCGGGCTGGGCGAGGACAGCACGCCGTTCGCCGGCAACCATGCTCTGGGCGCGGTCGGCGACCCCGAGCTGGCCGAGCGGGTCGGCGCCGCGATCGGCCGCGAGTGCGCCGCGTGCGGGGTCAACGTGCTGTTCGCGCCGGTCTGCGACCTGCTGACCGAACCCAACAGCCCCGGATTCGGGATCCGTTCCTTCGGTGACGACCCCGAACGCGCCGGACCGCTGGCCGCCGCCTTCGTGCGCGGCGTGCAGTCGGTCGGCGTCGCCGCCACGCTCAAGCACTTCCCGGGGGCCGGCGCCATCGCGGTCGACACCCACCACGACCTCGCCGCCGTCGACGCCGCGCGCGCCCTGCTCGACGCCCGCGAACTGGCCGTGTTCCGCACCGCGCTGGCGGCCCAGCCGGACCTGGTGATGTCGGGCCACTTCGCGGTCCCGGCCCTGACCGGACGCGCCGACCTGCCCGCCACGTTGGCGGGCGAGGTGATGCGCGATCTGTTGCGCGGCGAACTCGGGTTCGAAGGCGTCACGATCACCGACGCACTCGACATGAAGGCGCTGTCGCAGGGCATGGGCCAGGTCGTCGACGCCCTCGCCGCGTTGCAGGCCGGGGTCGACCTGCTGCTGTGCGGCCTCGACGAACCGGCGAATGCCCGCCTGCGTGACGGGCTGCGGCTGGCCTGGCAACGGCGCCTGCCCGACGCTGACGCGCTGGCGGGCTCGGTCCGCCGGATCGACGGGCTGCGCCGCCGCCTCACCGCGGTGGAGCCCCGGCCGCTCGACGTCGTCGGTGGCGCCGAGCACCGCGAACTCGCCGACGAACTCGCCCGTCGCTCGATCACGCTGGTCCGCGACGACGCGGGCCTGTTGCCGCTGGACGTGCGGGACGGTGCGACGGTGCTGGTCGTCGAGCCCCGGCCCAGGGACCTGACACCGGCGGACACGACCTCGTTCGTCCACGCGTCACTCGCCGTGGCGCTCGGCGAACGGTTACCGGGCGTGCGAAGCCTCGTCGTGGACGATCCGTCGGATCGTTGGGCGGCCGCCGCTGTCGTCGAGGCGGCGCGGAGGGCCGACCTCGTCGTGCTCGGCACCAGTGCGGCGAGCCTCGAACCCGCCCAGGCCGACCTCGCGCGGGCGGTCGCGGCCGCGGGGTCACCCGTCGTCGGTGTCGCGCTGCGCACCGTCGCCGACCTCGCGGTGCTCGCGGACGTGCCGACCGTGCTGTGCGCCTACGGCGTCCACCGGCCGACCATCGAGGCGCTCGTCGACGTGCTCCTCGGCGAACGTGGCGCGACAGGACGGCTCCCCGTCACCGTGCCGGCCGGGGCCGGCCACGTCGAACCCGCCGCACGGCCGGGCCGATGACCGCCACCGCCCTTCGCTTCACCGGCGGTCGGCTGGCGCTGCCCGACGGGCCTGCGGTCGGTGACCTGGTGCTGCGCGACGGCCGCGTCGCGAGCGTGGCTGCCGCGAGCACGTCCGCGGCGGACGAGTCGGTGGTCGGCGTCGAGGGGCTGCTGGTGGCTCCGGGCTTCGTCGACATGCAGGTCAACGGGGGGCACGGCATCGACCTGACCTCGGAACTCGGCGACCACCCCGAGCGACTGCGGGCGCTGGCCCGTCACCTGCCGGCCCAGGGGGTCACGGCGTTCGTCCCCACCATCGTCTCGGCCCCGCGCGAGGCGGTGACCGCGGCGTTGCGTGCCCTCCGGGCGGCACCCGGCGATCACCTCGGTGCCGTGCCACTCGGCGTCCACGCCGAGGGTCCCATGCTGGCGCCGGCCAAGCGGGGCACCCACGACCCGGGCCAGTTGCGCGCCCCGGACCCGGCCCTCATCGAGGGCTGGTCGCGGGAGGCCGGCGTGATCATGGCCACCCTCGCGCCGGAACTGCCGGGCGCCCTGGACCTGATCGCCGAACTCGTCGCCCGCGGCACGGTCGTCTCGATCGGCCACAGCGATGCGACCTACGAACAGGCCCGCGCGGGACTGGACGCGGGCGCTCGCGCGGGCACCCACCTCGGCAACGCGATGTCGGGCTTCAGCGCGCGTGAGCCCGGCGTGATCGGCGCCCTGCTGGCCGACCCGACCGCGGTGGTCGGGCTG
>DATHUR010000131.1:0-3497 GCA_035462025.1 Egicoccus sp.
TGAAGGCAGGCATCAGGCCCCGGCAGATCCTGACCAAGGAGGCGTTCGAGAACGCCATCGCCGTGGTCATGGCCCTGGGCGGCTCCACCAACGCGGTGCTGCACCTGCTGGCCATCGCCGCCGAGGCCCGCGTCGACCTGACGCTCGACGACTTCAACCGGGTGGCGTCCCGGGTGCCCCACCTGGCCGACACCAAGCCGGCCGGCAAGTACCACATGGCCGACGTCGACCGCATCGGCGGCGTCCCGGTCGTCATGCGCCACCTGCTCGAGGCCGGGCTGATCCACGGCGACTGCCTGACCGTCACCGGTCGGACCGTGGCCGAGAACCTGGCGGCCATCGATCCGCCCGCCCCCGACGGCGACGTCGTCCACCCCCTCGGCGACCCGATCCACGCGGTCGGCGGCATCGCCGTGCTCACCGGCTCGCTGGCGCCCAACGGGGCGGTGGTGAAGGTGGCCGGCATCACGTTCGACCGGTTCGAGGGCACCGCCCGCGTGTTCGACGGCGAGGACGGCGCCATGGAGGCCATCCTGGCCGGGTCGATCCAGCCGGGGACGGTGGTGGTCATCCGCTACGAGGGTCCCAAGGGCGGGCCCGGCATGCGCGAGATGCTGGCCGTCACCGGCGCCATGAAGGGCGCCGGGCGGGGTGGCGACTGCGCGCTGGTGACCGACGGCCGCTTCTCGGGCGGCACCCACGGGTTCTGCATCGGCCACGTGGCGCCCGAGGCCGTCGACGGCGGCCCCATCGCCCTGGTGACCGACGGCGACCGCATCGTCATCGACGTGACCGCCAAGTCCATCGACCTGCTGGTTCCCGACGACGAGCTCGGCCGGCGCCGGGGCGAGTGGAAGCTGCCCCAGCCCCGCTACACGTCCGGCGTGCTGGCCAAGTACGCCCGCCTGGCGTCCGGCGCCGACCGCGGCGCCATCACCGAGGCCTGACCCCCCGAGGGCACCGACGGCGTCGGCCACGGCCGACTACGCCCAGCCCGACCGCAGAAGGTCGTCGAGCGCGGCGGCGAGGTCGCGCCCCCGGTCGTAGCCGCGCTCGGTGATGAGCGCGATCGCCTCCCGGGCGCGCTGCAGCTCCCGGTTGTCGGCGACCTCCAGCAGGTGCCGTAGGTCGGCGATGTCCAGTGGCCGGCGTTCGTCGTCCCGCGCGAGGAGCTTGAGTGCGAGCAGGTGCCCGACCTGGGCGACGGGCAGCCGCAGCCCGGCGGCCACGTAGATCATGTCGGCGGCGGCCACGATCTCAGGTTCGCTGCCCGACGAGGAGAACAGGAGGTCGACGATCTGCCCGGATGCGGGCAGCCGAAGACGGGCGGTTGCAAGCCGGCCTGCCGTGTCGTGCTCAACGGTGGCCATCAGGCCGTAGCTACGGTCCATCAGTGCCTTGACCGTTTGCTCGGCCGCAGCGTCGTCGGGCACGGCCACGGCCAGATCGACGTCTTGGGTGAACCGTGGCGTGGTACGAACGGACACCGCGAGGCCGCCGATCAACGCGAAGTTGACGTCGGTCGATGAGAGGTCCGCCGTGATGCGGGCGAGTGCGTCCTCGACGCCACTCATGTGGCGGTGAGCGGCCGGACGCGACCCGGGCTGTCCGGCTCCCGCCCGGCCAACCAGTCCCGCAGCAGCCGGTCGATGCCCTCGTCGGTCTCGGCGGGGTGCCTCCGACGCAGATTCATGCGCATGACTTCGATGCCGAAGTCGGCGAGCTCGAGAGCGTCGTGAAGGCGGGTCGCCTCGGGGGTCGTCACCGCACCAGTCTACGGGCAGGCCCCCGAGCGGTGTGGGCTACCCCACGTGCACCACGACATGCTCGCCATGGGGGCAGCGTGGGTACGCCTGAGCGTCGCGACCGACGTGCAGCGGGTCGAGTCCCATGTCGTCGGGGACCGGCCCGGCGCCGACGACGAGGCGCAACCAGAGGAGCAGCGCCCGCCCGCAGGCGAGCTCGTGCGCCACCGGTGAGCCGGCGCGTGTTCACACGAGCTTCCGCAGCGTGCGGAGGTTGCGGTTGGTGGTGGTCGCCTTGTGCCGGGTCTTGCCGATGAGCTTGGCGAACGGGGTGTCGAGGGTGCGGCCCTTCGGGCAGTCCCAGTAGACGACGCCGTCGCCGCGGGCGATGCGCTCGTCGTCGGGGTCCAGGTCACCGGCGGCGCCGACGATCTCGTCCAGGACCACCGGGTCGGAGCCGAAGACCACGTACGGCTGGCGGTCGTCGCGCTCGGGGAACGGGAAGGCGTCGATCACGGCTCGGAGGTGATCGACGGTCGTGAGCACGATCCACGCGTCGTAGCCGAAGTTCTCGCGCAGCGCGGCCTCGATGCGGGCCTTGAGCGCCGCCGGTTGCTCGTCGGCGCCGGCCGTGAACAGTAGGTTCCCGGACGCCAGCACTGTGCGGACGTCGGCCAGCCCGATGCCTCGCGCCATCTCGGCCAGCGCCGCCGACTTCACCGTGATGCCCCCGACGTTCACGCCTCGAAGCAGTGCGACGAACCGAGTCACCCCGTCGACGCTAGCGCCGCCGCCCCGGCCCGCCGGGGCGGCTGGCGGACCGGCGCCCGTCAGCCGCAGCGCGCCTCGTGCAGGTACTGCCGGCACTCGTCGTCGGTGAGGCCGCGGGTCAGCTTGCGCTCGGCGATCTCGACGAGCTCGTCGAGATCGAGCGCCCACACACGCACGACGCCCTCGGCGCCGAACGAGGCGAGGCGTGATCCGTCGGGGCTGAACGCCACGGAGGTCACTTGGGCGTAGTGGCCCTGTAGCTCGAGTTGGAGCTCACCGGAGACCGGGTCCCAGATGTGTACCGCGCCGTCGCGGCTGCCCGTCGCGAGGCGAGATCCGTCGGCGGTGAAGGCGATGCTCCCGACGCCGCCGGTGATCCCGGTCAGGACCGCGCCCCGGCGCCCGGTGGCGAGATCCCAGACCTCGACCGTGTCGCTCGAGCTCTGGACGGTCGACTGGAGTGCGGTGGTTGCGACCAGATCGCCGGAGGGACTGAGGAACGCCGAGTAGGCCGGCGTGTCGATGACGGGCATGACGTCCCCGGTGCGCCACTCCCAGCTCACCACCCCGGTGCGCTCGTCGGCGTCGGGTGGACCGGTGGGCACGAGCGTCGTGATGAGCCGATCGCTGTCCGGGGTGAAGGTCAGCGAGCTGATTGCCGTGCCGAACTCCTCCTGCCAGACGCCGAGCACGTCGCCGGCGCGGTCGACGACGGTGGCGCGCCCGGTGCGGCCGTCGTTGGCGACGACGGCGAGAAGATCGCCGTCGGCGTTCCACGCGACGCTCATGAACGGGGCCAGCGCCGGGCCGGGGTCGACGGCGAACGCGTCACGCCCGGTCACCATGTCCCACACGCGTACGGTCCCGTCCCAGCGGGCGACCGCGACGAGACGCCCGTCGGGGCTCACGGCCAGCGAGAACACGTCGGCGCCCGACGGCAGCGGCGCGAAGTAGCCCCGCGCCGGCGTTGTCGACGACTCG
>DATHUR010000132.1:0-17611 GCA_035462025.1 Egicoccus sp.
AGCAGATCTACACCTCAAACGCCGCCCGCACCACACAGCTTGACCACTGGCTCCACCGCTACAACCATCACCGCTTCCACCACGCAGTCGGCGGCCCACCCGTCACCCGCGTCAACAACGCTGCGGCCTGCGACAGCTAGCGTCCGCCCCGGCCGCGTTCAACCGCTGCGAGCCCAGGAGTCGCTCTCGTGTTGGTGGACAAGCCGCTCGACGAACTGTGGCAGTACCGACCGCAGGTGGCCGAGCCGGCGGACTTCGACCAGTTCTGGGCGCGGCAACTCGCGCAGGCCCGCGACCACGACCTCGACGCACGGTTCGAGCCCGCCGAGATCGGCCTGACGACCGTCGAGGTGTCGGACGTCACCTTCACCGGACACGGCGGCGCACCGGTGAAGGGGTGGCTGCTGCTCCCCCGCCGGCGCTCGGGGCCACTGCCCGCGGTCGTCGAGTTCGTCGGCTACGGCGGGGGGCGCGGCCTGCCGCACGAGCGACTGTTCTGGTCGGCCGCCGGTTTCGCGCACCTGGTCATGGACACCCGCGGCCAGGGGGCGTCGTGGTCCGTCGGCGACACCGCGGACACCGGCGACGACGGCATGCCGTCCACGCCAGGCTTCCTCACCCGCGGAATCCGCGACCCGTCGCGCCACTACTACACCCGGTTGTTCATCGATGCCGCCCGCGCGGTCGACGCGGCACGCGCCCACCCCGACGTCGACGGCGACAGGGTCGCCGTCCTCGGTGGCAGCCAGGGCGGCGGCCTGGCGCTGGCGGCTGCACACCTCGCCGAACGACCGGCTGCGGTGTCGTCTCAGGTGCCCTTCCTCGCCCACTTCAGGCGCGCGGTAGAGGTGACCGACACCCGTCCCTACGTCGAGGTGTCGACCTACTGCAGTGCCCACCGCGACCGTGTCGACGAGGTGTTCCGGACGCTGAGCTACCTCGACGTCGTCAACCACGCCAAGCGTGCCAGTGCACCGGCGCTGTTCTCGGTCGGCCTGGCCGACGCCGTCTGCCCGCCGTCGACCGTCTTCGCCGCCTTTCACGCCTACGGCGGCGACAAGGACATCAAGGTCTACCCGTTCAACGAGCACGAGGGCGGCGGCGCCCACCACGTCCGCCTCGAGTTGGCGTTCCTTCGCAGAGTGCTGGGCGAGCGGGCATGAGCGGCGGCGGAGGTGCTGTGATGGGTTGCGATGCACCGTCACCCCGAGCACGTGGTGCACTCGATTCGCCGGTCTCGGAGATCGGACATGAGTGACGCGGCGGTCGTCATCGGTGCGGCCAACCGCGTCGCCCGTCGGCTGCGCCACGTCTGGATCACCGAGTCGCACGTGCTGCTCGGCATCCTGGAAGGGCCACCGGTTCCGGGCCGTCGCGCCCTCGAGGCCGCCGGCCTGACCGTCGACGCCGTCGAGGCCGAACTGATGACCGGGCAGTTCGCCGGACCCGGCCACTTCGAGGACGAGGGCCTGGTCAAGCTCGGCCCGGCCCAGGCACTGCTCGCCCGTGCCCAGGGCGTGGCGATCGCGCGTGGCCTCGCCGACGTCCGCGCCGAGCACGTCCTGATCGCCCTCGTCTGGCACGAGGCGGGCACGGCCACGCTCGACCTGCTCGCGCGGTGTGGCGTGACGACCGGGGCGATCCGCGACGCCCTGGTGTCGGTCGGCGTCTCCATCCCGGCACTGCCCCTGCCCGAGACCGTGGAGGTGCAGTACGGGCCCGAGGTGTTCGGTCCGGCCGACCGGTTCGACGAGGTGTTCCGCCACCTCGGCCAGGTCGTCGGCCACCGGTTCAACTGGTCCTGGAACCTCACCGACGACGGACGCTTCGTCGTGCACGGCGAGGACGCGGCCGACCTGCCGGGCATCGTGACCGGGCTGATCGGACCCGAGGTGGTCGAGGTCGACGAGACCGCGCGACGCACGTTCAAGATCGACTCGCGCCACCCGCACGGGGCCCGCCACGCCGACGAGTGATCGAGACACGCGATGCCCGGCCACTAGGCTGCGCGGACGCCCACGGGGAGAGTCGACATGGCGAGGATCGAGCGCTTCACCAGCCGCACCCACGCCGAGATGGCGAAGTCCGTGCTCGAGGCGAACGGCATCGCCGCCTACGTCTCGGGCGACGACGCGGGCGGACTGCACCCCGAACTGCCGTACGGGATCGGCGGCACGGTCGTTGTCGTGGCCGACGACCGCTACGAGGACGCGCTGGCCATCCTCGACGACGAACTCGGCGACCTCGGCGACGCCGACGATCTCGAGGCCCAGGCGCTCGCGGCCGAGCCGCCCGGCGACGACCCGCGCAGCGGGACGATCTAGCCCCGAATCTGCCGCAAACGGGGCGGGAACGGCCGCGAGGGCCGTAATCCTCTGTGAATTGTGGCCGACGCGGCGTAGCGTTCGGGGTGGCGCCAGTGCGCAGGGAGGCGCCCTGCCAGTGCTCCGGGCTCGTGCCGCCGCACCGAAGGCGTCGGGTCGGAGACGCCATGGTTGGGTCGAGTCGGTCTCCCGCAGGGCACGTCAGGCCCGCCGTGGGGCTTCTGCTCGCGGGCGCCCTCATCGCGGTGGCGTCTCCGGGTGCCGCCATCTCGCAGGAGGTGGAGGCCGAGACCTCGTTCGCGCGCGTCGATGCCCTGGTCTTCGGCGAAGGCGAGAACAGCGCCTCTCCGGCCGTGATCGACCCCGCGGGGTCGTTCGCGTACTTCGGCTCCGGCGAAGGAGGGGCGCCGCGCGTGGTGAAGGTCGACCTGGACTCCTTCGCCGTCGCCGACGTGCTCACCCTCCGGGACGAGCGCGCCGACCTCGGGGCGGCGGTGATCCACCCGGACGGGACGCACGCGTACTTCGCTGCCCACCAGTTGCTCTTCGCCGTCGATCTGACCTCCTTTGCGGTGCAGGGCGTCGTGGCCATCCCGGAGATGATCTATCCCCGTACGGCGGTGATCGACCCCGCGGGTGAGTTCGCCTACTTCGGCACGAACGACTGGGACGCGAGGGTCGTCAAGGTCGACCTGGCAACACTGACCCATGTCGGATCGATCGAGTTCGAACCGGGAGAGTCCCGGTTGTTCGCGTCCGTCATCGACCCCGAAGGCCGCTACGCCTACTTCGGCACGAACGCCGAACCGGGGTACATCGTCAGGATCGACCTGGAGAACTTCACGCGCGCGGGCGCGCTCGCGACCCTCGATGTCGCCTGGTTGACGGCCGCGGCCCTTGCGCCGGACGGCGCGACCGCCTACTTCACGTCCTCCGCCTCAGGACTGCTCGAAGTCGACCTGACTGCGTTCACCGTGGGCAGGTACACCGGCCTGAGCAGCCCCGAACTGCCGGTGTTCGGCACCCCGGAGACGGTCGTGGTCGACCCGGGCGGCAGCTACGCGTACGTCGGCACGTTCGCGGACCCGGCACAGATCGTCCAGGTCGATCTGGCCGGCTTCGCCCCCGTCGATGCGATCATGCTCGAGACCGACGAGAGTTGGCTGTGGTCGGCGGTCATGGAACCGGCCGGCACGTTCGCCTACTTCGGCAGCGGGATGTTCCCGGGGCGGGTCGTCAAGGTCGCCACCGGGTTCACGCCGGCCGCGACCTATCAGTTCGTCGGGTTCGAGCGACCGGTCGAGAACCCGCCCGTGGTCAACCGGGCCAACGCCGGCCAGACCATCCCCTTGAAGTGGCGGCTGCTCGACCACGACGGCGTCCCGGTGACCGACCTCGAGTCCGTCCAGGTCACGACCACGCGGATGCCGGACGATCCCGACGCCACCGTCGAGCCCATCGAGGAGTACGCGGCCGGCGAGTCGGGGCTACAGAACCTCGGTGACGGCTACTACCAGTTCAACTGGAAGACCCCGCGGACCTACGCAGGGTCGAGCTACACCCTGACCCTGGACCTCGGCGACGCGGGCAGCCACCACGCGTTGTTCGAGTTCCCCAGGTAGCACCAGCAACCGTCGTGGCCACCCGTGCCGGCGTCAGCGGGTGGCCACCTCGGCGGCGATCGCGTCGGCCGCGGCCACCGGATCGTCGGCCCGCGTGATCGGCCGCCCGACGACGAGCAGATCGGCGCCGTCCGCGACCGCCG
The DNA here is from genome assembly GCA_035462025.1 of Egicoccus sp. Lineage (GTDB taxonomy): Bacteria > Actinomycetota > Nitriliruptoria > Nitriliruptorales > Nitriliruptoraceae > Egicoccus. The sequence continues at coordinate 4,090 of DATHUR010000132.1, forward strand.
CGGCCGGCGTCGCCGCGCGGGCATGGTCGTCGTCGCCGCCGCCGGTCGGACGGATCCCGGGCGTGACCACCAACGGTTGCGGGCCCACCGCCGTGCGGACGGCGGCGAGGTCGCGGGGTGCGCACACCAGGCCGGGTGCCCCCGCGTCGACGGCCGTCGTCGCCAGGTGCGGGACCTGGGTCGCCGCGCCCGGCTGGTTGACGCGCGCGAGGTCGTCGTCCGACATCGATGTCAGCACGGTGACCGCCAGCACCCGTCCTCCACCTCCCAGGCCCTCGACGGCGGCGCGGATCATGGTCGGCCCACCCGAGGCGTGCACGGTCAGCAGCCCGACGCCGAGGTCGGCGATGCGGCGGGCCGCCCGCTCGACCGTCGTTGGGATGTCGTGCAACTTCACGTCGAGGAAGACCGGCCCGAACCCGCGGATCGCCTCGACGGCTTCCGGGCCGTGGGCCGTGAACAACTCGAGACCGACCTTGAACCAGCCGACGTGCCCCGCGAGCGTGGCGGCCAGCGTGCGCGCCTCGTCCAGTGTGGGAACGTCGAGAGCGACCACCAGGCGGTCGGCGGGAGTCATGAGACGACCTTTCCGTGCAGTTCGCGCACCGAGCGGATCCCCCGTTGCGCCAGCCACGTCCGCATGTCGTTGACCAGCGTCTGTCCCGCGAACGGGTCGACGAACGTGGCGGTACCGACCGCGACGGCGGTGGCGCCGGCCCGGACGAACTCGATGACGTCGGCGACCGTGCGCACGCCGCCGCAGCCGATGATCGGCACGTCCGGAAGCGCCTGGTGGACCTGGTGGACGTTTCGGACGGCGACCGGCTTGATCGCCGGGCCCGACAGCCCGCCGTAGACGTTGGACAGCCGCGGGCGACCCGACTCGGGGTCGATCGCCATCCCGAGCAACGTGTTGATCAGGGTGAGCCCGTCCGCGCCCGCGTCGACGACCGAGCGGGCGATCGAGACCACGTCGGTGACGTCCGAGGTCAACTTCGCGAAGACCGGGACGTCCGCCTCGCGCTTGACCGCGCGGATCACGTCGGCCGACTGGTCGCCCGCGCAGGCGAACACGAGACCGCGATGCTCGACGTTCGGGCACGACAGGTTGACCTCGATGCCGACGACGCCCGCCTGACGGCGCAGGCGCCGGGCCACCTCGCGGAAGTCGTCGACGGTCTTGCCGGCGATCGAGGCGATGACCTTCGCGCCCCGCCCCTGCAGCCAGGGCAGGTCCTTCTCGAGCCAGCGGTCGATACCGGGGTTCTGCAGGCCGATGGCGTTGAGCATGCCGGACGGGGTCTCGGCCATGCGCGGGGTCGGCAGGCCCTCGCGCGGTTCCGGCGTGATCGACTTGACCACGATGGCCCCGAGCTCGGTCACGTCCCAGAAGCGGTCGATCTCGGGCCCCGACGCGAACGTGCCCGACGCCGTCGTGATCGGGTTGTCCATCGCGATCCCGGCCAGGTCGATCGCGAGGTCGACCTCGCCCTCGGGGATGGCGCGCTCGTCGACCCAGCGCGTCTCGGCGGGATCGATCTTGCGGACGTCGGGACTCATGTGTCCCCCCACACTTCGGCGTCGGTGAGCCGTTCGGGTGCGGCCTCGGGCTCGGGTTCCTCGTCGAGTTGCTGGGGTGCGGACACGAACCGGGTCTCGTCCCAGGCGATCTTGGCGCCGTTGAAGACCGGGCCGTCGATGCAACTGCGCTTCATGCGCACCTGCCCGTCCTTGCCACGGATCGGGAACACGCAGGTGAAGCAGACCCCGATCCCGCAGGCCATGTGCTCCTCGACCGCGACCTGGACCGGGAGTTCGAGTTCCTGGCAGCGCTCGGACACGGCCCGCAGCATCGGGTTGGGGCCACACGCGTAGACGACACCTGTCCTGCTCTGTGTGGCGACGCCCTCGAGGACGTCGGTGACCCGGCCGCGTTCGCCCATCGAACCGTCCTCGGTCGTGAACGTGACGCTGGCCGAGATGCGCTTGGCCTCGATGACGTTGAGCATGCGCTCGGCGTTGGCGGCCCCGACGATCATGTCGACACGTAGCCCCTGGCGGACCAGCTCCTCGGCCAGGAAGTACAGCGGCGCGGCGCCGTAGCCGCCGCCGATGAGCAGGCAGGCGACCTTGCGCTGCGGCAGCGGGAACGGTGTGCCAAGCGGTCCGACCACGTCGACGAGGTCGTGGACCCCGATTCCGGTCAGCCACTCGGTGCCAGGCCCGTGCGCGTCGAAGACGACGTCGACGGTTCCGGCGAAGGCGCCCTGCCGCGAGACCCGCGCGATCGAGAACGGCCGGCGGAGCAGCGCGCCCGAGCAGGCGACGGCGAGATCGACGAACTGGCCGGGCCGGGCGCGTTCGGCGATCTCGGGCGACGAGAACGACAGCAGCCAGTAGGAGCCCTCGCGCCGGCGCGCGACCACCTCACACCGGGCGCGCACCGGCCCCTCGGCGTCGGTGCGGCCCTGGACCTGGCCCTGCCGTCTCATGACCCCTCCTCCGCGATGGCGCTCTGCTCCCGGAAGGCGGCCTGGTACTCCTGCAGGGAGTGGACCTGGAACCGTCCTGCCTTGACCGCCTGCACGCCGTGCACGGCGGCGAGGATGCCCGAGAGCGTGGTGATGCACGGCACGCCGTTGGTGACCGCGGCCTGGCGGATCGCGTAGCCGTCGCCGCGGGTCCCGGAGCCGAACGGGGTGTTGAGGACCAGGCCGACGGCGCCCGACTCGATGCGGTCGATGATCTCGCTGGAGCCGTCGGAGACCTTCTTGACCACGGTGACCGGGATCCCCACCCGTTCGAGGACCTCGGCGGTCCCGGCGGTGGCGACCACCTCGAAGCCGAGGTCGATCAGGCGCATCACGGGGAACACGATCGCGCGCTTGTCGCGGTTGGCGACCGAGACGAACACCTGCGTGCGCCGTCCGGCGGCGTCCGTCCCGGCTTGGTGGGCCCCGGGGGGGAGATCCGGTGCGGGCAGCACCATCGACCCGGTGCCGGCCTGAGACTTGGCGAAGGCGGCGCCGAAGTCGAGGTCGATGCCCATGACCTCGCCGGTCGAGCGCATCTCGGGACCGAGCAAGGCGTCGACCCCCGGGAACCGGTCGAAGGGCAGCACGGCCTCCTTGACCGCGATGTGCTTCGGCCGCGGGCCCTGGACCGCGTCGCGGGTGGGTAGTTCGCCCACCTCACGAAGCTGCGCCAGCGTCTCGCCCGCCATGACCCGTGCGGCGACCTTCGCCAGCGCGACGCCGGTCGCCTTCGACACGAACGGCACCGTGCGCGATGCCCGGGGGTTGGCCTCGATGCACCACAGCACGTCGTCCTTGAGGGCGAACTGGACGTTGAGCAGGCCGCGGACGTCGAGCCCGCGGGCGATGCCGTCCGTGACCCGGCGGATCTCGTCGATCTGCCCCTGCCCGAGCGTGATCGGCGGCAGCGTGCAAGCCGAGTCGCCGGAGTGCACGCCGGCTTCCTCGATGTGTTCGAGCACCCCGCCGACGAAAATCTCGTTGCCGTCGAAGACCGCGTCGACGTCGATCTCGATCGCGCCTTCGAGGAATCGGTCGACGAGGATCGGTTGGTCGGGGGCCGCCATCACGGCCTCGTGGAGGTAGCGCTGCAGGCCGTCGTCGTCGTAGACGATCTGCATCGCGCGGCCGCCCAGGACGTAGGACGGGCGGACCAGGACCGGGTAGCCGATGGACAGGGCGATCTCGCGGGCCTCGTCGAACGAGCGCGCGATCCCGCCGGGCGGCATGGCCACGCCGAGTTCGGTCATCAGCGCGCCGAACCGGCCGCGGTCCTCGGCCGCGTCGATCGCGTCCGGGCTGGTCCCCCAGATCGGCACCCCGGCGGCCTGGAGTTGGGCGGCGAGCTTGAGCGGGGTCTGGCCCCCGAGTTGGACGAGCACGCCGACCGGTTGCTCGCGGTGACAGACCTCGAGCACGTCCTCGAATGTCAACGGCTCGAAGTAGAGGCGGTCGGCGGTGTCGTAGTCGGTCGAGACGGTCTCGGGGTTGCAGTTGACCATGATGGTCTCGTAGCCGGCGTCCTTGAGCGCGAACACGGCGTGGACGCAGCAGTAGTCGAACTCGACGCCCTGACCGATGCGGTTGGGCCCCGAACCGAGCACGATGACCTTGTCGCGCGCGGAGTCGCTGACCTCGTCCTCGTCCTCGTAGGTCGAGTAGTGGTAGGGCGTGTAGGCCTCGAACTCGGCGGCGCACGTGTCGACGGTCTTGAACACCGGCCGGATCCCCGCCGTGTGGCGGCGGGCGCGGACGTGGTCCTCGCTGGTGTTGAGCAGCTTGGCGAGGTGGGCGTCGGAGAAGCCGTCGGACTTCGCCTCGCGCAACAGGTCGTCGGGCAGGGCGGCGAGGTGTTCGTAGGCGCGCAGTTCGCGGCGTCGCTCGACCAACTGCAGCAACTGGTCGGTGAACCACGGGTCGTACCCGGTCAGTTCGCTGACCCGTTCGACCGTCCAGCCGCGGGTCAGGGCCTCGTCGACGGCGTCCATGCGTGCCGCGGTCGGCCGCCGCAGCCGCGCCTCGAGTTCGTCGTCGTCGACGTCGAGGGACGGCCCGGCGCCGAAGCCGACCTGGCCGTCTTCGAGGCTGCGCATGGCCTTGTTGAGCGCTTCCTTGAAGGTGCGACCCATGGCCATGACCTCGCCGACCGACTTCATCTTGGTCGTCAGCGTGTCGTCGGTGTCGCCGAACTTCTCGAACGCGAAGCGCGGCACCTTGACGACCACGTAGTCGATGGTCGGCTCGAAGGCGGCCTTGGTCTTGCGGGTGATGTCGTTGGCGATCTCGTCCAGGGAGTAGCCGATGGCGAGCTTGGCCGCGATCTTGGCGATCGGGAACCCGGTCGCCTTCGAGGCCAGCGCCGAGGAGCGTGACACCCGCGGGTTCATCTCGATGACGAGTTGGCGTCCGGTCGCCGGATCGACGGCGAACTGCACGTTGGAGCCGCCCGTCTCGACCCCGATGCGGCGCAGGACGGCGAACGCGGCGTCGCGCATCTGCTGGTACTCGGGGTCGGACAGGGTCATCGCCGGCGCGACCGTGATCGAGTCGCCGGTGTGCACCCCCATCGCGTCGAGGTTCTCGATCGAGCACACGATCACGCAGTTGTCGTTGCGGTCGCGCATGACCTCGAGTTCGTACTCCTTCCAGCCGAGTACGGACTCCTCGACGAGTACCTCGTGGACCGGCGAGTCGGCCAGGCCCTGGCGGATCATGCGCCGCAGTTCGTCCTCGCCGTAGGCGATGCCGCCGCCCTTGCCGCCCAACGTGAAGGAGGGCCGCAGCACGACCGGGTAGCCGTACTCGGCGGCGGCCTCGAACGCCTGCGACTCTTCCTTGACGTAGGTCGAGCGCGGCGACTCGAGGCCGATCTCGGCCATCGCGTCCTTGAACTTCTGGCGGTCCTCGGCGGTCTGGATCGCCTCGAGGTCGGCGCCGAGCACCTCGACGCCCTACTCGTCGAGCACCCCCGACTCGTACAACTCGACCGCGAGGTTGAGAGCGGTCTGCCCGCCGAGCGTGGGCAGCAGGGCGTCGGGCCGTTCCTTCTCGATGACCGCCCGCACCGTCGCGACCGTCAGCGGTTCGATGTAGGTCGCGTCGGCCATCGCCGGGTCGGTCATGATCGTGGCCGGGTTGGAGTTGATCAGGACGACCCGCAGGCCCTCCTCGCGCAGGACCTTGCAGGCCTGCGTGCCCGAGTAGTCGAACTCGCTGGCCTGCCCGATGACGATCGGGCCGGAACCGAGCACCAGGACGCTGGCGATGTCGTCACGCCGTGGCACCACGGACCTCCTGGATCAAGTCGGTGAACCGCGCGAACAGGTAGCGCGCATCGGTCGGGCCGGGGGCGGCCTCGGGGTGGTACTGGACGCTGAACGCGGGGATGTCCAACGCGGTCAGGCCCTCGACCACGTCGTCGTTCAAGTTGACGTGGCTGACCTCGACGCGGCCGTGGTCGCGGGTGGTGAAGACGTGCTCGTCGGCCTGTTCGCCCAGCGTCGAGCCGCGGACGGCGAAGCCGTGGTTGTGGCTGGTGATCTCGACCATGCCGTCGGAGCGGCGCAGCACCGGCTGGTTCACCCCGTGGTGGCCGAAGTCGAGCTTGTAGGTGGTCGCGCCCAGCGCGTGGCCGAGCAGTTGCGAGCCGAGGCAGATCCCGAACGTCGGGACCTCGCCGAGCAGTGCGGCGGTGGTCGCGATGCCCTGGCTGACGGTGGCGGGGTCACCGGGCCCGTTGGACAGGAACAGGCCGTCGGGGTCGCGTTCGCGGACCTGGTCGGGGGTTGCGGACGCGGGTAGGACGTGGACCTCGGCGCCCTGTTCGCGCAGGTAGCGGCCGATCGAGCGCTTCATGCCGAAGTCGAGCGCTACCACGCGGAACCGCCGCTCCCCCGCGGCCGGCAGGACGAAGGGCTCGCGGGTGGTCACCTCGCTGGCGAGTTCCGCTCCCTGCATGCCGGGGCTGTCGAGCACCTGGGCGTGCAGGGCGTCGGCGTCGAGGATCTCGGTCGACAGGCCGGCGCGCATCGCGCCCTTGTCGCGCAGCAGTCGGGTGAGGCGGCGGGTGTCGATGCCCTCGATACCGACCACCCCGGCCTCGGCGAGCGAATCGCGCAGGTCGTGCTGCGAGCGCCAGTTGGACGGCCGGCGCGCCGCCTCGCGGACCACGAAGCCTGCGACCTGGATCCGGTCGGACTCCATGTCGGCCTCGTTGAGGCCGTAGTTGCCCACGTGTGGCGCGGTCATCGTGACGATCTGACGCCGGTAGGACGGGTCGGTGAGTACCTCCTGGTAGCCGGCCATGCCGGTGTTGAACACCGCCTCGCCGAACACGGTCCCCGCGGCCCCGATGGAACGACCGCGGAACACGCTGCCGTCCTCGAGGACCAGCAGGGCCGGGACGTTCGAGCGGGGGGCGAAGGGCGCGCGATCCGCGACGATGTGGACGGTCATGCCTGCACCTTTCCGTCACGCAGGGTGAAGCGGCCGCGCAGCAGGGTGTGGACCGGGCGGCCGACCAGATCGGCGCCGTGGAAGGGCGTGTTGCGGGCCTTGGAGTGCAGTCCGCGGCCGTCGACCGTCCAGCGGGCCGCGGGGTCGAGGACGGTCAGGTTGGCCTCGCGCCCCGGAGCGATCGCGCCCCCGTGCCCGGCGACGTCACGCACGCCGGCGGGACCGGTCGTCAGCCGCGCGATGGCCGTGAGCGGGTCGAGCAGGCCGGTTTGCACCAGGTCGGTGTTGACGACCGCGAACGCGGTCTCGAGTCCGAGCATCCCGCAGGGGGCGTGCTCCCACTCCTGGTCTTTGAGTTCGGGCGCGTGCGGGGCGTGGTCGGTGGCGACGCAGTCGATGGTCCCGTCGGCCAGCGCGGCGCGCAGCGCCTGCACGTCGGCGTCAGTGCGCAGCGGCGGGTTGACCTTGAGCACCGGGTCGTAGCCGTCGATCAGGTGGTCGCGCAGGCTGAGGTGGTGCGGGGTGACCTCGGCGGTCACCCGCGCGCCGCGGGCCTTGGCGGCGCGGATCAGTTCGACCGCGCCGGCGGTGGTGACGTGCGGGACGTGCAGGCGCGCGCCCAGGCCCTCGGCGAGGATCAGGTCGCGGGCGATCATGATCTCCTCGGCCTCGTGTGGCCAGCCGGGCAGCCCGAGGACCGAGGACACCGCGCCCTCGTTCATCTGGGCCTCGGCGGTGAGGTCGGGATCCTCGGAGTGGTTGCAGATGACGGCGTCGAAGGCACCGGCGTACTGCAGCGCACGGCGCATCACCAGGCTGTCGGCGACCGGCTTGCCGTCGTCGGAGAAGAAGTCGACCCGAGCCCCCGAGTGGCGCAGCTCGCCGAACTCGGCCAACTCCTCCCCCCGCAGTCCCTTCGTGATCGCGCCGACCGGGAACAGGTCGACCAGGCCGACCTCGCTGCCGCGCCGCCACACCGACTCGGCCACGGCGGCCGCGTCGCAGACGGGGTCGGTGTTCGCCATCGGGCACAGGGCGGTGTAGCCGCCGGCCGCACCGGCGGCCGAGCCCGAGGCAATGTCCTCGGCGTCCTCGAAGCCGGGTTCGCGTAGGTGGGTGTGGAGGTCGACGAACCCGGGCGTGACCCACAGCCCGTCGCAGTCGACGACCTCGACATCACCGGCGGTCAGGCCCGGGCCCACCTCGACGACCTCGCCGTCGCGGAGCAGCACGTCGAGCACCTCGTCGATACCGGAGGCCGGATCCAGGACCCGACCACCGCGGAGCAGGAACGCCCCGGCCTGGTGGGCTCCGGGGGGGATGTCGGCGTTCATGGGGTCACCTCGGCGCCCTCGGTGTCACCGGACAGCAGCAGGTACAGGCAGGCCATGCGGATCGCGATGCCGTTGGTGACCTGTTCGACGATCACGGCACGGTCGGAGTCGGCCACGTCCGCGGTGATCTCGACCCCGCGGTTCATCGGCCCGGGGTGCATGACAATCGCGTGGTCGGGCAGCCGGGCCAGGCGCTCGGCGTCGAGCCCCCAGAACCGGGCGTACTCGCGCGAGGTCGGGAAGAAGGCGCGGTGCATGCGCTCGCGCTGGACGCGCAGCAGGTACACGACGTCGGCATCGGGTAGGACCGCGTCGAGGTCGCCCGCCACCTCGACGCCCCAGGACTCGGGGGCCGGCGGCAACAGGGTCGGCGGTCCGACCAGCGTGACACGGGCACCGAGCAGGCGGAGCGCCTGGACCTCGCTGCGCGCGACGCGCGAGTGCAGGACGTCGCCGCAGATCACGACGTGGCGGCCGGCGAGGTCGCCGAGGTGGCGACGCATGGTGAACACGTCGAGCAGCGCCTGGGTCGGGTGCTGGTGCCAGCCGTCGCCGGCGTTGAGGATCGGGACCTCGAGGTAGCGCGACAGTTGCAGCGGCGCACCCGAGGACCCGGAGCGCACGACGACGCAGTCGACGCCCATCGCGTCCAGGGTGAGGGCCGTGTCCTTGAACGACTCGCCCTTGGACACCGAACTGCCCTTGGCGCTGAAGTTGATCACCTCGGCGGACAGGCGCTTGGCGGCCAGGTCGAAGCTGATGCGGGTACGGGTCGAGTCCTCGAGGAACAGGTTGCACACGACCCGGCCGCGCAGGGTCGGGACCGAGTTGCGGCGCCGGTCGGCGATCGGCAGCAGTTGCTCGGCGGTGTCGAGGATGCCGACCACCTGCTGGGCGTCGAGGTCCTCGATCGAGATCAGGTTGCTGATCGGCTTCATGCCGCGTCACCACCTTCTGCGACGACCTCGTCGCGGCCGTCGACCTCCTCGAGATGCACGCGGATGCGGTCGTCGGCGTTGGTCGGCAGGTTCTTGCCGACGTGGTCGGCGCGGATGGGCAGTTCGCGGTGGCCGCGGTCGACCAGCGCGACCAGGCGGATGCGCGCGGGCCGGCCGAGTTCGAGCACGGCCTCCATCGCGGCGCGGATCGTGCGTCCGGTGTAGAGCACGTCGTCGACGAGCACGACCGTGCGACCGTCGACCGACACCGGGACGCGGGTCTCGCCGAGCGGCAACGGGCCGCGGCGGGTCAGGTCGTCGCGGTAGAGGGTGACGTCGAGCGCCCCGGCCGGGACCTCGGTGCCCTCGATCTCCTCGATGAGGGCGGCGAGGCGGCGGGCGAGGGGGACGCCACGCGTCTGGATGCCGACGAGCACCAGGTCGTCGGCACCGTGGTTGGCCTCGAGCAACTCGTGGGCGAGGCGCTTGAGCGCCCGCGAGACCTCGTCAGCCGTCAGCAGTTGCGTCACGCCGGCATCGGGAAGCCGGGACGCGCGCCGTCGCGGGCGCAGCAGGACACAGAACGCACCTCAAGCTCCTTCCCGGCCTCACGGGACCGGTCGTTAAAGGAAGCGCGTGCCGCTCGGGTTGCCCGCGAGCGACCGCGGGGTTCGCCGAGCGACGCTACCACCCGCGGACGCCACGTCCGAACCACCCCACCCGTGGCGCACCCGAGCCATGCTTGTTGCGTTCGAACACCGGCGAATTCGGGGCGAGACGACGGTTGCGGGTAGGTCGATCACCCGACCGTGTGACGCCCAACACCCGGTCGGCCCTGCCGTGCTCGGTCGAGTCAGACCGTCACCGATGACGGTGTGGTCCGACCGTGACGGGTTCCGTCGACCAAGTGCGGCGGTGCGGTGGAAACCATGCGCAATGCCCGTGTGCCCCACACGTCGGGGACGTGGGCGTATCCCTACGGGAGGCCAGCCCGCGACGCCGGCTCACGGCACTTACATGACGCGTAGCGTTCGCCGCTGCTCGGCACGGAGTTGGTCGGCCTGCTCTCGCAATTCACTCAGGTCGTCCCAGGCCCCCAGGAGCAGCCCGGAGAGTGGATCGGCCTCCCCGGAGGCGATCCGTACGATCATCTTTCCGGCCGGCTCTGTCGTGCCGTAGTCCTCCCGCGGACGCTGGCCGAAGTTCGGCAGCCACCGACGCTTCTCCGAGTCCTGCGCGAGCGCGGCGGTCATCGGGGTCCAGACCAGACCAGGATGGAGGGCGAAGACTCGTACGTCCGTGCCATCCAACTCGGCGTGAAGCTGACCGGCGAGCCGCAGCAGACCGGCCTTGCCTGCCCCGTAGGCGCTGCACCACGGCTGGTCCCGATCACCCAAGTTCCCGTAGAGCAGCACCAACCGCCCGCCCGTGCGGGCGAGCATGCTCGGCAGACACGCGTGAGTCAGCAGCATGGCGCCGCGCAGGTGGACGGCCACCTCGTCCCACCAGGCACCCGGGTCAGCCTCCCACAGCGGCCCGACCACGTCGGCGCTGCCGGCGTTGTGCACCAGCAGGGCGACCGGGCCGAGGGCCGCCTCGACCTCTGCAACCGCCTTGGTGACTTGGGCCGGGTCGGTCACGTCCGCGCTCACCGCGAGGGCGCGCTCACCCAGCTCGGTCGCCGCCCGTTGGAGAGCTTCCGACGGGCGGGCTACGAGCGCCACGCGGTGGCCCGCCCTGGTCAGCGCCCGAGCGATGCCGAGGCCGATGCCGCGGCTCGCTCCGCTGACCAGCGCGACCTGCCCACCGGACGGCTGCTCACCCATGACCAAACCGTAGGCGGACACTCACCATGAGCGGCGTAGGTCTCGCGACGCGACCACCCCGACCCGAGAAAGCGAACGGCGGTCTGCCCGACCCCGACCCCGACCCCTCAGACTCCCTGCGAGGTGCCGCCACGCCAAGCCGCGAACCGGTAGAACACGCCCGTGTCAGTCGGTGCGGGTCGGCAGGTGCTTGACCATCATCAGACATGGGTTGCCGGGCCAGATGGTGTCCGCCGCGAACTCTTCGATCCCTTCGTAGCCGAGCGCTTCGTAGAAGGCACGTGTGGCTGCGTACTCCTGCGACGGGCGGCTCGCTCCCAGCCTTGACCTGCAGGTATGTGGCGCCTTGTCGGACGAGATCACCCTCGGCTGCTGCCACGAGGGCTCGACCGAGGCCCCGCCGGTGCATCCGGCGACTCACCGCCAAGACGTATATCTCCGCGACCCGGTCGCTGTGGGGCTCCAGGACAAGCACGCCTGCTGGTCCCTCGTCGCCATCGCGACGTAAGTCGGCAGCGGCGAGGAGTGCGACACGTACTCGACGATGGCCTCTTCAATTCCAAACCACTCGGGCAGTTCCCTGAGCAACGCCTCGACCACGTCAGGTCGAGGACCACGCTCGATCCGTACACCCAACTCCGCCACGTTTCACCCGCGCTCGCGCCGCAAGGACCCACCGTAGGTCGTCTGCCTACCATGACCTGGGATGGCAGCACCTGTCAGAACTCGCCGCACCTCGGGATCGAATGTCCGTGCTCCGGGCACGACCGCATCTGGGGTGGTGCCGCCTGCGTGATCGCGGCATCGCTGTCTTCCTGATTGTTGCCGCGGGCGCAACGGCCTGTGCTACCGAACCGTCGGACGCCGTCGTCGCGACGTGCGCGACCATCCGCAGTGCTGCGCACTCGACGGCAGAATGGATCCGCGGAGGGCCCCCACCTGATCTGCCGGATGCAGCGACGGTCAACGAGCTCGAGGGTCACCCGGAACTGCGGAGTGCGGTCGAGCAACTCGAGAACGAGCTTGGCGACAGGGCGACACCGCTGGATCAGGGCTACCGGGACGCGGAGGACGCCTGCGAAGCCGCCGGCTACGTCACCCCCGTCTTGCCCCGGGACTGAGTCCGCTATGGAAGGGCAACCGTGCGCTACGCCCGCCATGCCTGGGTTGGGACGGACGTCGCTGGCGATGCCGACATGGTCTGACCACGGCTCGCTCGGGCCCCCGGCCAAGGGCCCTACTCGCCGGGATCGTCGGGCGAGTCTAGGGGGTCGCTGGTCAGCTCGCCGGCGGCCAGGCGGCGGACCGATTCGAGCACGCCGTTGACGTAGCGGCCCGAATCGTCGGTCGACAGCGACTTGGCCAGGTCGACCGCCTCGTTGATCACCACGGCCGGGCTCGTGTCCTCGTGCAGCAGTTCGAAGGTCGCCAGCCGCAGCACCGTGCGGTCGACGACCGGCATCCGGTGGATCGCCCAACGGCGGGCGAAGCGTTCGATGGTCTGGTCGATCTCGGCGCGGTGGGCGCTGACGCCCTCGACGAGGCGGCGGGTGAACGCATCGATGGGCGCGACGTTGCGCGCCGGCGTCTCGAGCGTCGTGCCGGACTCGGCGTCGAGCCGTGCCTGGGACTCGACGTCGGCGACGGCGTCGGTCTCGTCGTGCAGGTCGTCGAGGTCGTCGAGCATCGCGCGGGCGTACGGGTCGCCGGCGACCTCGTCCAGGGTGTGGACCGCGTCGTCACCGCGCAGGTCGGCCTGGAACAGGATCTTGAGCGCCCGCTCCCGCGAACGTCGCGGGTCGCGCGTGTCGGTACGGCGCTTCGACGGACGTCGGGGGTCTGACGAGGTCGGTGCGGACTCGCCCATCAGGCGCGGGAGATGTACGCGCCGCTACGCGTGTCGACCTTGACCTTCTCGCCCTGTTCGATGAACAGCGGGACCTGGATCTCCTTACCGGTCTCGAGCGTCGCCGGCTTGGTGGCACTGGTCGCGGTGTTACCGGCCACGCCGGGTTCGGTGTAGGTGATCTCGAGGTCCTTCGACGCGGGCAGTTCGACGCCGACGATGCGCCCGTCGTACATCTGGATCTGCAGTTCGTCGCCCTCGACGAGATAGTCGGCGGCGTCGCCGATGGCCGCCACGGGCGCGTGCTGCTGCTCGTAGGTCTCGTTGTTCATCAGCACGAAGTGGTCGCCCTCGCGGTACAGGTACTGCACCGTGGTCCGCTCGACGATGGCCTGTTCGACCTCCTCGCCGGCCCGGAAGGTCTTCTCGACCACCTTGCCGGTCTCGACCTGCTTGAGCTTGGTGCGCACGACCGCGCCGCCCTTGCCGGGCTTGTGGTGGTTCCAATCGACGATCTGCTGGAGCTTGCCGTCGATGAGAAGCGTCATGCCGTTCTTCAGGTTGTTGGTCGAGACCACGGTGGAACCTC
>DATHUR010000133.1:0-54880 GCA_035462025.1 Egicoccus sp.
CGGACGACGACGAGGTGCTGGCGCGGCTGCGGGCCGGCGAGGTCGCGCTCGACGACGTGGCCCCGCTGCACCAGCGGCTGCGTGAACTGCTGCGCACCCGTCGGTCCGACGGCGGCCGTTCGCCGACGACGCTCGAACCGGTGCTGCTGCTCCAGCGCCGCATCTGGACCTCGGCGTCGGGGGTCAGCCGCCCGCTCGAGGAGCTCACGCCGACCCATCGGCGCAACCTGCTCGGCTGGCTCGAACGGCACAGCGACGACCTCGCCGAACGCTTCGCCGACGCCGAGCTGACGGCCGAGCAGCGGGCCGCCGTCGAACCGCGCATCCCGTGGGTGCTCGGCACGCCGCTCTACCAGCGGATCGAGGAGCTGATCGCGGCCGAGACGACCACCGAGCAGGCGCGTGACGAGGCCCGTCAGGCGATGCGCAAGGTGCGGTTCAGCCAGGAAGGCGAGTGGCCCGACCGCTGACGCGACCGGGCGGACGTTGGCACGACGAAGGCGCCCCGCGGGGCGCCTTCGTCAGGGTCTACGCGGCGGGCTCAGATGCCCTGCAGCCGCTTCGCCATGCCCGACTTGCGGTTGGCGGCGTTGTTCTTGTGGACCACGCCCTTGCTGGCGGCCTTGTCCAGGGCGCGAGCGGCGTCGGCGAACGCGGCCTCGGCGGCGTCCTTGTCGCCCGCCTCGACGGCGGTGGCGAACTTCTTGGTCAAGGTCTTCAGACGCGAGCGGACCGCCTTGTTGCGCTCGTGGCGCGCCTCATTCTGGCGGTTGCGCTTGATCTGGGACTTGATGTTGGCCATGGCGTGGGGCTCGTCTCGTTCGAATGGTTCGGTGTGGGCGCGCGCTCGTTGGTTCGCTCTCGCGAGGAATGACGAAGAAGGCGTGGAGCGAGCCGGCGCAGCAAAGACCACGACCGGTGCGGGCCGAGCGGGCAAGGTACCAGCGTCGCCGCGATTCCGGCAACCGCTGCGGTCCCCGCGCTCTACGCCTGCCGGTGGCGGGGGCAGCGGCGTACCTCGGGCGCGTCGGCGGTGTGCTCGAACGGGCAGCCCCAGACGCTGCGGCGCCACGCGCCTACGACCAACCAGTAGATCGTCATCAGCCAGGCCACGGTGATCACGAAGGCGATGAACAGCCCGGCCGTGCTGACCTCGAGTGCCCCGGTGAGCGCGACCCAGGCCAGCCGCACGAACTGTGCCGCGGTGATCACGGCGAGGCCGGCCGCCATCCCGAGCCACAGCCCGTCGCGCCACCGCGCGCGCGGCCGCGGGCCGCGGCTGCGCGGGTCGCCGGGTTGCGGCGCGGTCACGTGGTACGCCCCAGTGCTTCGCCGAGTCCGGAGGGGCGGCGGGTCCGTGCGGCGATGGTGTCGCGCAGCACCGCCTCGGACGCGATCACCGTGACCGTGTCGCGGGCCCGCGTGACCGCGGTGTAGAGCAGCTCGCGGGTGCAGATCCGCGATGAGGCCGCCGGCAGGACCACGACGGCGTCGCGGACCTGCGACCCCTGCGACTTGTGCACGGTCATGGCATGCACCGTCTGGACCTCGGCGAGTCGGCTGGGCGCGAACGTGCGGACCTCGTCGGGGCCGGTGGCGAAGGCGACCGTCGGTCGCTCGTCCGGGCCGGCGACCACGATGCCGATGTCGCCGTTCCACAGCCCGAGCCGGCGGTCGTTGGCGGTGACGAGGACGGGGCGGCCGACGTACCACGGCCGGGTCGGGTCGAGCAGTCCGGCCTCGAGCAACCAGCCCTCGACCCGGGTCACCCAACCGTCGACCCCGTGCGACCCGCGCCGGTGGGCGCACAGGACCCGCAGGTCGTCGAGGTGTCGCAGGGCCCCGCGGGCGTCGCCGGTCGCGGCAGCGGCGTGCAGCGGTTCGGCGGTGCGCAACACGCGCCCGCGAACCGGTTCCAGAGCGTCCTCGGTGATGTTCGCCACATCGGGGCCGGGCGCGATCCAGGTCAGGTCGTCGGCGCCGGACAGGTGCTCGAGCGCGCCGTCGGCGTCGCCCGCCCGGACGGCGGCGGCGAACCGGTCGAGTCCCGATCCGGCACGGAAGCGGTGGACCCGGTTCAGCACGACGAGGCCGTCGTGCACGCCCGCGTCGGCGTGGTCGCGCAGGTCGGGCAGGTGTTGGGCACCGACGGCGTCGGCCAGCATCTCGCCGGCCGCCGAGGACCGCTCGGGCGGCAGGTCGGGATCGCCGATGACGTCGCCGAGTACGGAACCGGCCTCGACGGAGGCCAGCTGGTGCTGGTCGCCGAGCAGGATCACGCGGGCATCGGGCCGGACCGCATCGAGCAACTTGGCCAGGAGCGCGAGATCGACCATAGAGGTCTCGTCGACTACGACGACGTCGTGCGGCAGCGGGTCGTTGGCGTGGTGGCGGAAGCGGCTGGTGCCGAACGAGCCCAACAGGCGGTGCAGCGTCGTGGCGCTCGCCTGGGCCAGCCGGTCGGCCTGCGCGCCGTCGTCGAGCCGACCGGCGGCCTCGTGGAGCGACTCGGTCAGTCGTTGGGCCGCCTTGCCGGTGGGTGCCGCGAGGGCGACGCGCGGCATCCGCCGACCGGTGGCGCCCGCCTGTTCGTCGAGGAGTTGGAGGACGGCGGCGACGGTGGTGGTCTTCCCGGTGCCCGGGCCGCCGGCGATGATCGCGAGGTGGCGCAGCACCGCCGTGGCGGCGGCCACGCGCTGCCGGTCCGGCGGCGTGTCCCGGAATCGACGGTCCAGGCCGGCCCGCAACGTGGGTACGTCGATGCCGGCGACCGGCCGGGCCGCCCGGTCGTGGAGGTGGCCCGCGACACGTCGTTCGTAGCGCCAGTAGCGGTCGAGGTAGAGCCTGGTGCCCGCCAGCACCAGCGGTGGCACGTCCCGGCCGCGGTCGTCGACGACGACCCGGTCGGCCGGATCGCGCCGGGCGACCAGGGAACTGCTCGCCACCCGCTCGCGCCAGGCGTCGATGTCGGGCCACGGCAGTGCGTCGGGATCGTCCGGTGCGTCGTCGTCGACGGCGGCGACGACCGTCTCGCGCACGGTGGCGAGATCAACGCAGACGTGCTGCAGCCGCGGGGCACGGACAGCCAGTGCGGCGGCCAGCAGCACGACCGGGTCGGTCTCGCCGCGGATGCGGCACAGGGCCTCGGCGACGTGCACCTCGGCGGCCTGCAGCACATCGGCCGCCACGAAGGGTGCCAACCCGTCCGGGGTGCGGGCCGGTCGCCGACCGTCGTGCGCGTCGAGCGTGGACGTCGTGGCGGCGCGGCCCGACGGGGCGGCGGTTGCCGGTGCCGCGGTGGCATGGCCGGGCGCCTCGTCATGGGGCGGAAAGGGCAGGGGCAGCATGCTCATGCGGCCGCCCGTTCGCCGGCCAGCAGGTCCGACAGGGCGGTGACCAGCGCTGCCGGGGGCCGCCACGCCGCGACGCCACACGGTTCGCCGTCCACGCGGGGGACCGCGGCGCCGGTCATACCGCGCAGGAACAGATACAACATGCCGCCGAGGTGGCGCTGCGGGTCGTAGCCGGGCTGTCGCCAGCGCAGCATGCGGTGCAGCGCGACCTGGTACAGCAGCGCCTGCAGCGGGTAGTCGTGGTCGAACATGGCGGTCACGAGCGCGACGGGTCGGTAGTCCCAGGCCGTCGGCGGTTCGGGCCAGCGCAACCGGTTGGTCTTGTAGTCGGCCACGACGTAGGTCGGCTCGCCGTCGGCATCGCGCCAGCGGACCACGAGGTCGATCGATCCGGTCAGGTAGCCGCGCAGGTCGAGGTGGTAGCCGGGCCGCCGCAGGTGTTGGGCGTAGGGCCGGTACGGGTCGTCGGCCGAGAGGTGGTGCTCGAGCAGGTCGGCGAGGTCGGCGATCGCGACCGTGGTCCCGCCGGCGCGGGCACGCTCGCCGCCGGCGAGCCGGCCCAGCGGGGTCTGCACCGCCGCGACCAGGCCCGCGACCAGGCGGGGGACGTCGACGTCCAGCCGTGCCCGACGCGCCTGTTCTTCGACGAGGCCGCGCAACCCGTCCGCGAGGTCGCGTGCGTGGAAGTCGGCGTGCTCGAGGACCGCATGGACCATGGTGCCGAACTCGGTGCCGCCCGTGACGTCGCCCAGCGGCACGACCGCCTGCAGTTCCCCTGGCGCGGCGAGGTCGACGACCGGGTCGTGTGCGGTGCGCAGAGGGTTCGGCCGGTCCGGCTCGTCGTCGGTGATCTCGAGGTCGGCCTCGGAACCGACGGCGCCGTCGGGGTCGTGGCGGTGGCCCCCGGCGAGTTCGGTCGCGAGGCCGACGATCCCGGTGTAGGAGGTCCGGCGCCACGCGCGGTCGAGCCGCCGGTCGAACGTGCGGACCTGCAGGTCGGCGGGGTCGCGGACCGGTGGCGTCCACCGGGCTACGGGGCGTTCCCGCGGTACCTCGGTGACCGACACGAGGTCGGCGGCGAAGCGCTGGCGCAGCACGCCGGGGACGTCGTCGGCGCCGGGCAGGTCGACCCGGTCCTCCAGCGGGACGCCGCCGTCCTCGTCACGGCCGAACAGCACCCGTGCCAGCGGTGAGCCGTCGCTGCCGCGGACCGCGGCCCACCACAGCACGACCCGGTGGCGGGCACGCGTCACCGCGACGTACAGCAGCCGCAGGGCCTCGCCGACCGCCTCGGCGCGGGCCAGTTCGAGGTGGACGTCGAAGCCCTCGCGATCCCGCGGCCCGACGTCGACGATGCGTCGATCCGAGCCCGGTGTGTGCACGGCCAGCGGGGCGGACTGCCCACGGCCGGCCGACCACAGATACGGGCACAGCACGACCCGGTACTCGAGCCCCTTGGCGCGGTGCACGGTCAGGATCTGCACGGCGTGCGCGTCGGACTCGAGACGACGGGCCACCTCGTCGTCGGGCATGCCGGTGCTGGCCTCGGCCTGCCGCTCGGTCAGCCAGGACAGCAACGAGGTGATGCCGAGGTCACCGCTCAGTTCGGCGCCGTGGAGCAGTTCGCCGATGTGGCGCAGGTCGGTCACGTGCCGTTCGCCGCCGTAGCGGGCGAGGAGTCGGCTGGCCACCGCGGCCTCGGCGTTCGCCCGACGTTCGAGCGCCGCCACGCCGTGCTCGCGTAGCAGTTGCCCCCACCGGTGCAGCCGACCGTGCAGCCGCTCCCAGGCGTCGTCGTCGGCCGTGGCGAGGTCCTGCGCGCTCCAGCCGTGCCACGGGGAGAGCGCGAAGCGGCGGGCACGCCGGAAGTCCGCGGGGCGTTCGAGCGCCTCGAGCAACCAGCGCCAGTCGTCGGCCGCGGTCGTGGCGAACACCGAGCCCACGCCGTTGACCACCGAGGGCACGCCGACCTCGCGCAGGGCGCGCTGCACGTCGGCCGCCTCGGCGTTGGTGCGCACGAGCACCGCGATGTCGCCGGGCGCGAGCGCACGGTCCGCCCTGCGCAGCCGGACCTCGGGGCGGCCGGGCGCGGGGAGCAGGTCGACGACCGTCGCGGCCACGTCGTGGGCGATGTGCTGACGGATCGACTCGGCGCTGCCGCCCGACGGCGTGTCGGACACGGTGCGTACCTGCAGCGGCGCCGGGTCCCGCGGATCGTCCAGTTGTCCTTCGCGGTGGTGGTCTGCGGCGGCGACCGACCGGAAGGTGATGTCGGCGTCGCCGAAGGTGGTGCCACGCAGCAACGCGTCGAGGGCGTCGAGCAGGGGGGCGTCGGTGCGGAAGTTGGTCTGCAGCGTGTGGCGCCGGTCGGCGACCCGGGTGGCGGCGAGGTAGGCCTGTACGTCGGCGCCACGGAAGGCGTAGATGGCCTGCTTCGGGTCCCCGATCAGCACCAGGGCGCGGTCGGGGTCGTCCGGGTCCCGGAAGGCGCGGGCCAGGATGTCCCACTGCACGGGGTCGGTGTCCTGGAACTCGTCGACCAGCGCGAAGCGGTAGCGCTCGCGCAGCGTCGCGACCGCGGTGTCGCCCCGGACCGGGTCCTGCAGTGCCTCGCGGAGCGCGAGCAGCAGGTCGTCGTAGGCGAGCAGGCCCCGGCGCCGCTTGCGGGCGGCGACCTCGGCACGAAGTTCACGGGCGAGGGCGGCACGTTCGGCGGCGTCGGGATCGGGATGGGCGGGGTCGGGAACCACCTCGGCGTCTGCGTGCCCGACGACGGCCTCGGCGAGTTGGAGCGCGACCGTGCGGGTCAGGCGGGGTGTCGGGTCGTCGCCGCCGGTCCGCAGGTGGAGGTAGCGGCGCGCGTAGACGTCGTCGACCACCTCCTCGAGGAGTTCGCTGGTGTCCTCGAGCAGTTCGGGGTCGCGGTCGACGTCGGCGGACAGTCCGACCGAGCGCAGTACCTGCTGGGTGAAGCCGTGGATGGTCGAGATCGTGGCCGCGTCGAAGTCCGCGACGGCGCGGCGCAGCCGGTCGCGGCGGCGCGTCAACTCGTCCGGGTCGGCCGCGAGCGCGGGGTCGTCGCGCGCCACGAGGCCGTCGAGGACCGGGTCATCGGTCCGCGCGGGGGGTTCGGGCGCCTGCTGGACGGCCGCGCCGACGTGGTCGGCGGCCTCGACGAGCCGTGAGCGCACCCGCTCGCGCAGTTCGGCCGTCGCGGCACGGGTGAAGGTCACGACCAGCAGTTCCTGCAGGCTGCAGCGCCCCTCGGCGACCGCGCGGGTCACCAGCGCGGCGATGGTGAAGGTCTTGCCGGTCCCGGCGGACGCCTCGAGTACGACGGTGCCGGTGGGCAACGGGTCGTCCAGCCGCAGCGGCGTGGGCTCGCCTGGCGCGGGGGTCTCGGGCGGGGTCATGCGTCGATCACCTCCTCGGCGGCCAGCAGCGGCCACCACACGCGGCGGGCGAGCCGCCCCAGACGGGAGGGGTCGCCGAGGTCGGCGGCCGCCTCGAGGTCGGGGTCGTCGCCATCGTCGGCGGGGACCGCGAACAGCTCGTCCGCCGAGACCTGACCGAGCACGAGGCGGTTCGCGTGGTCCTCGGACTCGGTAGGCGGCGCCCAGGGGCCGCTGGAGGGGTCCCAGGCGTTGCGGGCCTGGACCATCGGCTGCCGCCTGCTGAGGTTGAGCGAGTTGTCCCAGGCGGCTTCGGCATGGGACGCCACCGTGTTGCAGGGCAGGGTCAGCGGCTCGCGCAACCCACGGTCGCGCAGCGCGACCAGCTCGACGACCAGTTCGACGGCGAGGCGACGGCGGTCCTCGGGATCGCCATCAGGTCCTCCGAGCGGGCACGGCACGGGCCGGGCGCCGCGACCCTTCCCGAGCGAACGGTCGTCGCGCAGCGCCAGGACCGAGCAGGTCGCCACGAGGTCCTTCTTCGCGGAGCTGCGGGCGCGACCGAGTGTCACGGACCGCCAGGGGACGGTCGGGTCGGTGGCGGTCAGGGCCAGCAACTCGACCCATGCCTGCAGCCGGTGCTTGTAGCCCAGCCGTGCGTACTGCACCCGACGGCGGGCGTCGCCGACGACACCGTCGACGGCGCCGACCAATTGGCGCCCGTCGGGGAGGGCGACGTCGATCCCGACGGCCCGGCCGGGTTGATCGAGCTGGACGTTGAGGTCGCGCGCGAGCACGAGCAGCTGCTCGACCGTGGCCACCGTCTCGGCCAACGGCTCGTCGGCGAGCGCCCCCGGCGGCACGGCGCCGCGGGCGCGCTCGACCTCGACCGCGCGGCCGAGGTCGGCACCACCGACGACGGCCTGCAGCAGGCGGTCGCCCACGCCGTACTGCTCGAGGCCGCGCAGTTCGAGCGGCATCGCGTCGGAGGACCGGTCGCGGCCACGGGGATAGGTGACCGCCAACCGTTGCCGGAGCAGCTCCTGGCACGGGTGGACCAGGAAGGCGACGAGGTCGTGCAGGTCGATGGCGTCCTCGTCCAGCGCGGGGAGGGCGGCCGCCAGAAAGGGTGGCGGTTCGTGTCGCGGGCCGTTGATGGCCCGCGCCGCCGACAGCGACTCGCGGTCGAAGCCGAACGGCGCACCGGTCCCGCGCCAGTCGGCACGGAACTGGCGGGCATCGAACGGCTGCAGCGGATGGTCGACGGTCAGGGCGGCCGCCGCACTGGCCCGCGGGTCGTCGAGGCGGACCGTGCGGTCGATGGTGTCGCGCAGCTCGCCGATCGGCACCGCGGGCGGCAGCGGGTCGTTGGTCCGTTCGTCGCGCCCGGTACTGAGCACGACCAGGCGCCGCCCGGCGGCCAGCAGCGCGTCGAGCAGCAGCTGGCGGTCCTCGGTGCGCGGGTCGCGGTCGCCGACGCACGGCACCCGCTGCAGCAGGTCGTCGCCGTCGGGCACGGTGCGGCGCGGGAACACCTCGTCGTCCATGCCGAGCAGGACAACGACCTCGTGGGGGACCGACCGCATCGGCACCAGCGTGCAGACCGTCAGGGCGCCGGTGCGGTGCGAGGTCCGTGACGGTCCGCCGCGCAGCCGGTCCTCGAGCAGGTTGCGGACCTCGTTGAGCGACAGCCTCACCGGCGTGCCGTCGTCACCGGTCGTTGCCGCGGTGACGAGGTCGTCGAGAACGTGGCCGAGTTGCACCCGCTGCCACCGGTCCTCGTCGGCGACCTCGCACAACCCGTCCGCCGCCGCGCTGATCGCGGCCGCCCACTGCGGCAGGGTGGCGGGTCCGGTCAGCTGCCCGACGGCGTGGTGGAGGCGGTCGAACAGTTCGGCGAGCCGGCCGGCGAGGTCGACGTCGCCGCCCTCGACGTCGTCCTCGGGCACGACCCCGCCCACGGTACGCAGCCCCTCGTCGGCCACGGCCACCCCGACCAGCAGCCGATCGAGCCCGGCGCGCCACGTGTTGGCCGCGGTCGGCACCCCGTGACGGTGGCGGTGCTCCTCGTCGAGCCCCCAGCGCACGCCGGTGTGGTCGAGCCACGCCTCGAGACGTTCGAGGTCGTGCTCGTCGAGGTCGAAGCGGCGCCGCACGGGCACGCGGGCGCACAGGTCCAGGACGGACGAGGCGGTGACCCGCGCGTCGGCGAGTTCGAGCAGTTCGGCCACGACCCGCAGGACCGCGTTGGTGCGGCGCAGCGACCGGTCGGCGAGTTGCACGCGCAGGTCGATGCGGTCGTCGCCGGCGTCCTCGACCTCGTGCACCCCGAAGACCGCCTCGATCAGTGGGGCATAGGTCTCGATGTCGGGACACATCACCACGATGTCGCGCGGCTCGAGGTCGGGTTCGTCGGCCAGGAGGTTGAGCAGGACGTCGCGCAGGACCTCGACCTGCCGGGTCCGGCCGTGGCAGCGGTGGAAGGCGACCGAGCGGTCGTCGGGCGCCAACGGCGCGCGGTGGTCCACTGCGCCCGGTTCGTGGACGGTCGCGTCGGCGGCGACCGCCTGCTGCAGCCGTCCGAGGAGGTGGTCGGGCGCGGCGTGCCCTTCGGGGACTTCCACCATCCCGACCTCGCCGACGCCTTGCACGACGACCTGCATCTCGCGTGCGTCGCGGCCCCAGGTGGCCAGCAGCGGATGGCGGGCGAGTTCGCGCGTGGGGTCCATGTCGCGGCGGGTGTGCCAGCCGTCGTCGGACCCGGCGGGGGCGAGGTCGCTGACCCGTTGCCACAACCCCGGCGAGGGGTGCAGGAGGAACAGGTGGACGTCACGGGCTGCGCCGGTCGGTCCGGGGCCCTCCGCGATCGCGGTCAGGACCTCGACGTAGCTGGCGGGCAGCGAGGTCAGGCCGAACAGCGACAGGCGCTGGGGCAACCCCAACCCGAGGGGGCCGCCCGTGACGTCGACGCCGGCGCGCAGGGCGCGACCGGCGGTCGCCAGCCGTTCCGCCGGGCTCGGCACCGCGAGCCGCTCGCGCAGCGCCCGCCACAGCCGCGGTTGCCACCGCAGCCGGTCGGGGAGTGGCTGACCTCCGGCGTCGAGGTCGTCGCCGGCGTGCCAGGCGCGCAGCATCTCGGGCCGGTGGACGCCGTAGCGATCGAACAGGTCGGCCACCTTGCGGACCGCCGACAGCCGGCGGTCGGCCGGGGCGCCCGCGCGGTCGACGACGTGAATCGCCAGGGGACCCAGCGCAGCGGCGTCGCCGGCGGCGAGCCGGTCCGCGACGACCTCGAGCAAGTGCCAGACCGTCCGGTCGCCGTGCCACGGATCGAGGTCGGGGTCGACGCCGGTGGCACGGGCGACGGCGTCGCCCACGATCCGACCCGGGAACGGGAACTCGACGTTGGCGCAGATGCCGTCGTCGCCGCCGGACCGGGTGCCGAGCCGCAGCGCGAGCTCCTGGGCGACCCAGCGCTCGATGCCGCGTGAGTGCACCGCGACCACCTCGGGCGCGAACGTGTCCGCCGGGGTCTCTCGAAGCACGTCGGCCAGACGCGACAACAGCCGATCGGCACGGCTGGCGGCATGGACGTGGAGCACGGCGACCTACTCGCAAGAGAGACGGATCGGGTGGGGACATCGGGGCTCGGGAGCTCGGAAGTGCACCGTACTGGCCCGATGTGACACGCTTCGCGGGTCGACGCGGGAGGCGGGGACGTGCGCAAGGCGAGCGACGTGCGGATCGGCGTGATCGGCGCCGGGCCCTCGGGCATGGCGGCTGTCAAAGCCCTGCTCGACGAGGGCTACACCGACCTCGTGGTCTGGGACCGTGGCACCCGGGTCGGCGGCAACTGGGTCTTCGACGCCGAGTCGGGCCACTCGTCGGTGTTCGAGACGACCCACATCATCTCGTCCAAGGACTTCAGCCAGTACCACGACTTCCCGATGCCCGACCACTACCCCGACTACCCCGGGCACCGGCACCTGGCCGAGTACTTCCAGGCCTACGCCGACGCGTTCGGGATCGAACGCTTCGTGCGGTTCCAGACGCTGGTCGAACACGCGACCCCGCGGGCCGAAGGCGGCTGGCGGGTCGAGGTTCGCGACGAGCGGACCGGGCAGGTCGAAGTCGAGGAGGTCGGCTACCTCGTGGTCGCCAACGGCCACCACTGGCAGCCACGCTGGCCCGACTACCCGGGCGAGTTCACCGGCACCTACCTGCACAGCCACGACTTCAAGCGCGCCGCGCCGTTCGAGGGCCAACGCGTGCTGGTCATCGGCGGCGGGAACTCGGCCTGCGACGTCGCGGTCGAGACCTCGCGCGTGTCGGCACACACCGACATCTCGATGCGGCGTGGCTACTGGATCGTGCCCAAGTTCCTGTTCGGCAAGCCGACCGACCACATCCACAACGCCACCGTGGAGAAGCTCGGTTGGGTCCCGCTGCGCCTGCGCCGCAAGGTGTTCGAACTGCTCATGACGGTGATGGTCGGCCCGAACGAGCGCTACGGGATGGCCGAGCCCGACCATCCCATCTTCTCGACCCACCCGACGCTCAACTCCGAACTGCACTACTTCCTGCGCCACGGCGAGATCACGGCGCGGCCCGAGATCGCCCGCTTCGACGGGCAGACCGTCCACTTCACCGACGGCACCCGCAGCGACTACGACGCGGTCGTGGCCTGCACCGGCTACCGGATCGCGCATCCGTTCTTCGACCGCGAGGTGCTCGACTACTCGCACGGTCCCGTGCCGCTGTACCTCAAGATGCTGCCCGCCGACGTGCCGGACGTCGCCTTCGTCGGACTGTTCCAGCCGCTCGGCTGCATCTGGCCGGCCGCCGAACTGCAGGCCAAGATCCTGGCCCGCGGGCTGGCCGGCCGCTGGCTCCCACCGGCCGACCTGCGCAAGGCGATCGCACACGAACTCGCCCACCCCGACGTGCCCCAGATCGACACGCCGCGCCACACCATCACCGTCGACTACCCCCGGTTCCGAAAGCGGCTGCTCAAGGAGCTGGGTGGCGCGGTCCCGGCGGGTAGCGTCGCGGCCACGGCACCCTCGAAGTGACGGAGACGGCATGACGCTGCGCTGGGGAATCCTCGGAACGGGCGGGATCGCCCGCAAGATGGTCGACGCCGTCCATGCACGCGGGGGCACGGTCGCGGCGGTCGCCTCGGCCGACATCACCCGCGCCCGGGCGTTCGCCGACGAGTACGGCATCGGCGCCGCCTACGGACGCCACCACGACCTGCTCGGCCGGCCCGAGGACGTCGACGTCGTCTACGTCGCCACCACCAACGACCGCCACCACCTCGACGCGCACGCCTGCATCGAGGCGGGTGTCCCGGCGCTGGTCGAGAAGCCGTTCACGCTCGACCTCGAGCAGTCCGAGGCGGTCGTGGCCGCGGCACGAACCGCGGGGGTGTTCGTCATGGAGGCGATGTGGATGCGCTTCCAGCCCGCGTTCCTCGAGGTCGAGCGGCGCGTCGCGGCCGGCCAGGTCGGCGAACCGCTGCTCGCCCAGGCCGACTTCGGCATCGCGGCCCTGCCCGACACCGACCGGCGCTGGTTCGCGCGCGAACTCGGCGGCGGGGCGCTGCTCGACGTCGGGATCTACCCGCTGACCTTCGTCAACTCGATGCTCGGCGCGCCGACCGAGGCCACCGCGCTGGGCGAACTCGCCGACACCGGGGTCGACGCCAGCGCGACCGTCGCGATGCGCCACGGACCCGGCAAGCTGTCGTCGTGGTCGTGCTCGTTCGTCGCCGACACCGGTGTCGAGGCCACCGTCGCCGGGAGCGACGGCAGCATCCGCGTCCACGGCCCCTTCCACGACGCCGGTCGGCTCACCCTGCGGCGCGGGTCGGACGT
Organism: Egicoccus sp.; assembly: GCA_035462025.1. Taxonomy (GTDB): domain Bacteria; phylum Actinomycetota; class Nitriliruptoria; order Nitriliruptorales; family Nitriliruptoraceae; genus Egicoccus. Next base: position 12,622 of record DATHUR010000133.1, read on the forward strand.
GATCGAGGAGCACGCGCTCGAGGGGCCCGAGAACGGTTTCGAGCACGAGGTCGCCGAGGTCGAGCGTTGCCTCGCGGCCGGCGCGACCGAGTCCGAGCGGATGCCGCTCGCGATGACGCTGACCACGATGCGCTGGCTCGACGAACTGCGCCGCCAGATCGGCGTGACCTACCCGCACGAGGACCCGGCCTGATCGTCGCTCAGGCGCCGGCCGGCGGATCCTGGTCGACCCGGACGTAGCCGGGAACGTCGGCACGCAGGCGGCGGCGCTGCAGTTCGAGCAGCACGAGCGCGATCGTGAGGGTGCCCGCCGCGGCCAGTGCGGCCGGGGCGACGACACGGTCCTCGGCCTGGGTGCCGGTGGCGAGGTCGGCGAACTGGCAGGCCTCACCGCGGCCCGCGCCCGGACGCTCGTCGGTGATGGGGAGGTCGTCGCCGCTGGTCGCGACCGACCCCCCGGTGACGACGTGCACCGTCAGCACCAGATCGCCGCCACGGTCACCGGGCTGGCAGGCGGCGGCGACGGCGATGCCCGTGGCATCGGGGGCGAGCAGAGCCTCGCCGTCCTCGGCGGCCACCCACCCGGCGACGGCCTCGCCGGTACGCGTGCCGGTGCCCAGCCGCGCGAACAACCCGTGGGCCTTCTCGGCGTCGTAGGCCGCCAGGACGCCCTGGCCCGGATCCTCGTCACGCAGGCGCACCTCGTTGGCCGCCCGCGCGTGGCGGCCGTCCAGCGGCGCCAGCAGCGGCAGGCTCCGTGCGCGTCGCTCGCTGTTGACGAACGCGGCGACGTCCTCGGCCAGCCGCCGTTCCAGGTCGGGATCGCCGGGGGTGACGGCTTCGGCCGCGGCCTGTTCGCCCGTGCCCGCCGGTTGGTCGACCGTCCGCAGGTCGACAGCACGGGCATCGTCGAGACCGAAGACCAGCGAGAGCACGCCGCCGGCCGCGAAGGCCAGCGTGAACAGCGCCAGCGCGACGTGCTGGGCGCGTTTGGCGCGGTGACGTGGTGTCGGGGACGGGCGCATCGGGTCCGGGTTCCGGCGGAACGGGCGTTGTCGGGCCCAAGCGTCGGCTTCCCGTGGCCCCCGCGCGCTTCGCCGCCGCCGCCGAACGGACGAGCCCGCTGCGGCCGGCCCTGGCCCCTCGGCCATGCCCGCCATCCGCCGTCCGCCGGGCTGCACCCACATTGGGGCAGCCGCAACAAACTCTCACCGACGGTGGTCAGTTGCGCTTGGCGCCGCGGTTCGGCGGCTCCCCGCGCAACAAACTCTCACCGACGGTGGTCAGTTGCCGTTCACGGCGAACTGGGTGACCCCGCAGCCACCGGGGAACCGCCAGCCGACGAGCGCGCCGCGGAAGACCGCCGGGCATGCGAACGGCCCCGACGCCTGCAGGTCGTCGGGGCCGTCCTTCGCACCAAGCGCTTCTGGAGTACCTGGTGCCCGACCGGCCACCGCCCCGAAGAGCAGCCACCGTCCGGTCCGGCGTCGCCTCCCCACCCTCGCGGGTGAAGCGTCTCGACCGGGTCCGGTCTCGCCTTCGCACCCTTGCGGGTGGTCGAGCTCCACCGGTCCGGATTCGTCGTCCGCCCTCTCGGGCGTCCGCCTCCACCGGTCGGCGGTCGGCGTCGTCAGCACCCCGAGGGGCACGCGCCGCCTTCCACCTGCACCGTCCGCTGCGGCGTCGGTACGACCCTTCAACCAGGCGCAGTGGTTGTCGAGCCGACAACCCGACCGCTTCGTCCGCCACCTCGGCGGCGCTGGATCTCGCAATCCCTCGTCGCCTCGGACGGTGACGTCCGCTGCTGCCGTGTTGCCTTCGATGCCAGACCCTCGCGGGCCTGTCACCCACCACGAGGTCCTGCACCGGCTCTCGTGGCGTCCGTCCGGGGGTTCCGCAGTTCGTTCCCGACCGGCGAGATGAACCGTAGAGACCGGGGGCGGCCCCTGTCCAGAGGTTCATCGCAAGTCACAAGGAAGTCACAGGCTGTCCACCGCTTGTCCCCAGGTTGTCCCCCGAAGTTGTGCGGTAGCGCGCACGCCCGGGTGTTCCAGGCGCGCTGTGGACGTCCTGTGGACCCGGTGTGGACGGCCCGCGGCGACGGTCGGAAGGGGTGGGACGGCCGGCGAGGCGAGGCTCCTCCGCCGCTACGTTCGGTCGTGCCGAGCCGGCGCCGACGGGGCCGGCGCGCACCTGGAGGACACCCGTGAGCAGCCACGACGGTCCCGACGAGTTCGCGACGCGTCGCGTTCCCCGACCCGATGCGCCCCCGCCGGGCGACCCGACCCGGCCCGTCGGCGACGACCTGCCGCCCGATGCCACCCAGCAGATCGACCCGGCGGTCAACGAGCGCACGCGTGCGGCCGGGGCCGCGTCGCGCGAGCCGCTCAGCTACGAGCAGCCGTGGCCCGCCGAACCGGCGTCCACGACCTCCGGCTACGACCGACCCGATCCCGAGGCCGACGCCGCGGCAGCCGAGGCCGAGCGGATCGCCGAGGAGGAGCGCCGGGAACGCCGCAAGCGCGACCTGCTCCTCGGGCTGGTCGGCGCCCTGGTCGGCTTCCTGCTGGCGTTCGTGATCGTGGCGTTGTCGACCGACGACGGCGAGGGCGGTGAGGTCGTCGCCGCGGACGAACGGGTCGGCGCCCTCGAGTCCGACCTGGGCGAGCGTGACGCCCGGATCGAGGAGCTCGAGGCCCAGCTCGCCGAGGCCGAGGCGGCCGCAGGCGACCGCGACGAGGACGTCGCCGCCCAGCAGCAGGCGCTCGACGAACGCTCGGCTGCCCTGGACGAGCGCAACGAACAGGCCGACCAGCGCGGCGAACGGCTCGACGAGCGCGAACGCGCACTCAACGAGCGCGAGCAGCAACTGGACCAGCGCGAGCAGGCGATCGAGCAGCGCGAGAGCGAGTCCGGCGACGCGCCCGCCGAGGGCGATCCGCCCGCGGATGGCGACGGTGGCGGCGTGAACCTGCCCGACCTGCCCGACGTGCCGAGCGGCGAGGAGGTCGACAACTTCGTCGAGAGCGTCCTCGACCGCATCCGCAACCTGTTCGGCGGCTGACCGGCCACGGCAGGACCGGCCTGCGCCGCTACAGCCAGCGGCGCAGGCGACCCTCGGCCAGCGCGAGCCGGGCCGCGGCCGCCCCGGGCACCCCGTGGACGGCACCGCCCGGGAAGGTCGCCGCCGAGCCGAGGTAGAGCCCCTCGACCGTGGTCCGGTACGGCGCCAGGCTCGGGACCGGGCGGAAGATGAGCTGGTCGATGTCGTAGGAGCCGCCGCCGACGTCGCCGCCGGGCAGGTTGTCGTTGCGGGCCTCGAGGTCGTGTGGCCCCATCACGTGGCGGGCCAGGACCCGATCGGTGAACCCGGGGGCGAACCGCTCGACCTGGGCTGTCATGGCGTCGGCGAACGCCTCGACGCCGCCCGCGTCGAAGCGGTGCGACTGCGGCACGCGCGTGTAGGCCCAGGCGGTGTGTCGACCCTCGGGCGCGCGGGTGGGGTCGGCGACCGACTGCTGGCCGAACAGCAGGAACGGCCGTTCGGGCAACCCGCCGCGGCGCACGGTGCGTTGCGCGTCGACGAGGTCGTCGAGGTGGCCGCCGACGTGGACGGTCCCGGCGCTGCGTGCCACCTCGGCCGTCCAGGGGGTCGCGCCGTCGAGCGCCCAGTCGACCTTCACGGTCGCCGGACCCAGGCGGTAGCGCTCCAGCCGGGCACGGTAGCTGCTGCCGAGCGCGTCGCCGGCCACCGCCAGCAGGCCGCCGGGCAGCAGGTCGGCGACCACGACGTTGGCGCGGATCCGGTCGCCGTCGGCCAACTCGATCCCGGCAGCGCGGTGTCCCGAGGTGACCACGCGGGTCACGCGGGCACCGGTGCGGATCGTGCCGCCGAGGTGCTCGAAGTAGCCGGCCAGCGCGTCGGCCAGGCGTTGGGCGCCGCCCTGCGGTGACGGCCATCCCACGGCGTGGCCGAGCAGTTGGAGGTAGACGCCGGTGATCGCGCTGCCCGCCTCGTCGGCGGCCACGTCGCCGTGCAGGCACGAGCCGGCCAGCCACGCCTGCGCCCGGGGGTCACGGAACAACTCCTGCGCGAACGAGTCGGCCGCGGACAGCAGGACACGGCCGAACTCGAGCGTGCCGCGGACACCGTGCTTCGCCAGCAGGCCCGCCGGACCGACCACCGGGAACCAGCCCTGGAGCAGCGTGCGACGCAACTGCGGGAACACCTCGAGCAGCGGACCGGCGAACGCCTCCCAGTTGGCGCCGTCGCCGCGGTGCGACGCGTCGAGCGAGGCGGCGGTCCGCTCGAGCGACTCGTGCAGTGCGATCGCGTCGCCGCCGGGGAACGGGTGGGCCATCGCGACCGCGGGCTGGATCCACGACAGGCCGTGGTCCTCCAACGGCCAGCGCGCGAACACCGGCGAGGCCTTCCCGGCCGGGTACACGCTCGAGAACGTGTCGTGGTGGAAGCCGGGCAGGGTCAGCTCCTGGGTGCGCACCGCCCCGCCGACGTGATCCGCCGCCTCGCACAGCAGCACGTCGCGGCCGGCCTCGGCCAGGGTGATGGCAGCGGCCAGTCCGTTGGGGCCCGCGCCGATGACGACGGCGTCGTGACGGTTCATTCGGGCGGCTCCCTGCGTGGATGCGTACGAGGTCGGCCACTCCCACGCTAGGGGCGTGCTGAGCGCCCCCGGTCGATGTGCCCGGTCGCGCGGCCGGTGCCGGGGCAGACACGAGCGAGGGCCGGTGGCGGGGCAGCCACCGGCCCTCGAGACGAGGATCGGGGACGATCCGACGCGGTACCGGGACGAGCCCGCGCCGTGGGATCCTCGTAGGGAGCCGTCCGCGTCGAGCGCGGTCGGTCCGCACGGGATTCGTCGCCGACGCCCTCGGGTCCTGCCCCGATCCTGCGAATACGTCGTAGAGTGGCCGGCTCCCGCCTTCCGGCTCCCGTTCGCCCCCTCCTGAAGGTCTCCCCGTTATCGTCTCCCGCTTCGGAACCGCCCCTGACGGGCGTGAATGCCGCCGTCTCGGCCTGCGCGACGGCACCGTCGAGGTCGACCTGACCGACTACGGCGCGACGCTGGTGGCGCTCCGTACCCCCGATCGCGACGGACGTCATGCCGACGTCCTGCTCGGCCACGACGACCTCGCCGCCTACCTCGACGCCGCCAACCCCTACCTCGGCGCGACCGTCGGACGGGTGGCCAACCGCATCGACCACGCCCGCTTCACGCTCGATGGGCAGACCTACGGGTTGCTGGCCAACGACGGGCCCAACCACCTCCACGGCGGCGGCGCCATGGCGCTCAGCCACCTCGTCTGGGACGTCGTCGACCACGCCGACGACCACGTGGAGTTCGCCATCGTGTCGCCGGACGGCGCCGAGGGCTACCCGGGTCGGCTGGAGGTCACGGCCCGCTTCGCGCTGGCCGACGGCCGGCTCTCGCTCGAGCTGAGCGCCCGCGCCGACGCGCCGACGCCGGTCAACCTGACCAGCCACGGCTACTTCAACCTCGGCGGTGAACCGACCGGTCCCGTCGACGACCACGAGGTGGCGCTCGCGGCCTCGCGCTACACGCCGGTCGACGACGGCCTGATCCCGACCGGCAAGATCGCCGAGGTGGCCGGCACACCGTTCGACCTGCGCACGCCGATCCCGCTGGCGGCGGCACTGGCCGCGATGGCCGACGATCCGATCGGCGGCTTCGACCACAACTTCGTCGTTGACGGGGAACCGGGCCGGCTGCGGACCGCCGCCCGGGTCGTCCACCCGGCGAGTGGTCGCACCCTCGAGCTGCTCACCGACCAGCCCGCGGTCCAGTTCTACACCGGCAACAAGCTCGCGGGCACGATCGTCGGGCGGGGCGGGACGGCCTACGGTCGCCACCACGGGTTCTGTCTCGAGCCGCAGGGCTTCCCCGACGCGATCAACCAGCCCGCGTTCCCCTCGGTGGTGCTGCGCCCGGGCGAGACGTACCGGCACCATTCGGTCTACGCGTTCGGTCTCGCCTGACGCGTCAGCGCCGCGCGGCGAACGTGGTCGGGCGTGGGCAGGTCAGCCCCTCGTCGCGGCGCACGACCGGCTCGACCGGCGGGGTCGGCGCGTCGAGGTCGGAGCGACCGCCCGCCGCCATCCCGAACACCTGGGTCGCCCACACCCGGCCGTCGCCCCGGCAGACGATGCCGACGCCCATCGCGTCGAACTCGGGCCGCAGGATGTTGGCGCGGTGACCGTCCGACTCCATCCAGTCGACGTGCAGTTCCGTGGTGTCGTACTGGCCCATCGCGATGTTCTCCCCGAAGCCGCCGAACCCGGGATGGGCGAGGTAGCCGTCGGGGGAGTGCTCGTAGGCGGCCTCGATCATGGTCTGCGACCAGGTCCCCGCCAGCGCGGCCAGCCCCGGGTGCCAGACCAGCGGGTCGAGCCCCCGGGCCGTGCGTTCGTCGTTGACGCGGTCGAACACGTCCAGCGCGAGGTCGGTGTTGGCCGCCGCGGTTGTCCACCCGAGGTCGCGCGACTGGCGCGCCAGGGTCAGCGGGTCGGGGATCGCGGTGGCCGGCAACTCGACGCCCGCCGCCCACAGGCCGCCCACGACGATGGCGAGCGGGAGCAGCCGCCGCACGCCGGCCGGCAGCGAGATCCCACCGCGGCGACGGCGATGGGACGGTGCCGCCCCCCGAGTACCCGGCACCGGCCCGGCCGGCCGGAGCCGGTCGACCGTGATCGCCCACTCGTCGTTGTCGTGCACCGCCCGCCTCCACCCTCGCCCGGTGGGTATCGGCACCCGGCTGCCTCACCTTGACTAGGAAGTTGGGGTGTCACCCTGACCGGGGCCTAGGGTGCGGCGCCGACGGCGACGAAAGGGTCAGGTCGTGCGCACACGGGCGGCGGTGCTGGTGGCGACCGACCGGGAGCGTCCCTACGCGGACACCCGACCGGTCGAGGTCGTCGAACTCGAACTCGCGCCCCCGGGACCCGGTGAGCTGCTGGTCCGCGTCGAGGCCGCCGGGCTGTGCCACTCGGACCTGTCGGTGGTCGACGGCAACCGCCCTCGTCCGACGCCGATGGCCCTGGGCCACGAGGCCGCCGGCGAGGTCGTCGAGACCGGTCCGGGCGTCACCGACGTGGCCGTGGGCGACCACGTCGTGCTCGTGTTCGTCCCGCGCTGCGGGACCTGTGCCGAGTGCGCCGCCGGGCGGCCCGCCCTGTGCGAGCCGGCAGCCGCGGCCAACACCGCGGGTGAACTGCTGCGCGGCGGCCGTCGGTGGGGAGACCTCGACGGCGTGCCGGTCAACCACCACCTCGGCGTGTCGGCCTTCGCCGAGCACGTCGTGGTCGACCGGGGGTCGGTGGTCGTGGTGCCAGACGACGTGCCCTACGCCATCGCCGCGCTGTTCGGCTGCGCCCTGCTGACCGGCGCCGGCGCCGTGCTCAACTCGGCGGCCGTGCGCCCCGGCGAGTCGGTGGCCGTGTTCGGCCTGGGCGGGGTCGGCCTGGCCGCGGTCCTCGGCGCGGTCGTCGCCGGCGCCCACCCGATCGTGGCGGTCGACCCGGTCGAGTCGAAACGGGCGCTCGCCCTCGAGTTCGGCGCGACCCACGCGATCGGACCCGACGACGTGCAACACGCGGTCCGCGACCTGGTGCCGGGCGGGGTCCGCTACGCGTTCGAAGCGGTCGGCTCGGCCGGGGTCCTCGCCGACGCGTGGGCGGTCACCCGGCGGGGCGGCACGACCGTGTCGGTCGGGCTGCCACATCCGAGCCAGCAGCTGACCATCCCGGCCACCCAGTTGGTCGGCGAGGCGCGCACGCTGATGGGCAGCTACCTCGGCGGGGCCGTCCCGCAGCGCGACATCCCGGCGATGATCGCGCTGTGGAAGGCCGGCCGCCTGCCGGTCGACCGCATGCACAGCGCCTCGCTCGAGCTCGACGACATCAACGTCGCACTCGACGCCCTCGCCGACGGTCACGTCGTCCGCCAGGTCCTCCACCCCGGCGGCGTCCCGGCCTGACACCGGCGGGGTGCGGTGTCACTCGCGGCGGGTGCGCCTGGCGCCGAGGCCGAGGCCGGCGGCGCCCGCGAGCAGCAGCACGAGCGGCAGCAGCGCCTCGGCGTCGACGCCGTCGTCGCCCGGGCCGGCGGCAGCGGCGAGGTCGCCGGCGACGTGGACATGGCCGTGCTCGTCCACCACCGGTGCGGCCGCGGCGGACGCGGACGCGTCGTCGGCGGCCGGACCGTCCGTGGCGGTCGTCGCGGCCGTCGGCGTGTCGGCCGAGCGGGTCGCGGCCGTGCCGGCGCGGCGGACCTTCGCGGCGCGGGTCAGGCCGTCCTCGTCGAAGCGCAACTCGACGGTCCGTCCGCCCTCGAGGCAGTAGGTCCAGCGCTCGTGGCCGCGGGTCGTCGGCTGGCCGAGCAGCAGCAGCACCTGTTCGGCGGGCATGCCGCGGCCGACCCGACGGACCTGGCGGATCGAGAGGTCGTCGACGTCGTCGCGGCAGGCGTCGGGGGCGACGCCGAGCGCTCGCTCCCACATCTGCAGGTAGGTCTCGGCTCCGCGTTCGAGGTCGGCGACGATCTCGTCGCCGGCCTGCACCCGCAGGTCCTCGATCCAGTCGGGATACAGCCCGTAGTGGGCGACGCCCTCGGTGTTGACGTCGAACACGCGCTCGCCGCTGCGCTGGCGGTCGACCACGACCCCACCGAAGCCCTCGAAGGGGTACTCGACCGCGGTCGCGCCGCCGCGCGGCCCGCCCTGGGTCGCGAACCCGTTGATGTCGCTGCCGTAGCCGAGCCCGAACGGGAACCGCCCGTCGGCCCAGCTCTTGAGCTTCTGCCACTTGTCGACGAACCCGGTGGAGCCGCCCGCCATCGGCGTCACGACGCCACCGAGCCCCAGGACCCGCCGGTAGATGTCGTCGTCCGCCCAGCTGTGGCTCGAGATCACGCCCGAGTAGCCCGCCGCCTCCATGACCTGCATCGCCTGGTGGCGTCCCTTGGCGCTCATGTGGTCGGGGTCGAAGACCATGCCCCGCTCCATCATGCGGCGAAGCAGGTGCTCACCGAGTTCGCTCATGCCCATGTCGTTGCAGTGCGGTCCGGGCCCGTACACCGGCGCCGCCCCCGACGTGCCGAGCTCCTGCAGCAGCGCGCCGGCCAGGGCGTCGCGGCCGACCACCTCGTCGGGCAGACCGCCCTCGTCGCCGAGGTTGTACTGGCGCCGGTCGTGGCCCTTGTAGGCGTCGTCCGCCGCATCGGGCGCACTCGAACCGTCCGGGGCGTGGTCGTGGGTGTCGGGGCAGGTGCCCATGCGCCAGAAACCGCCGGTCTCGAGCACGTTGGCACCGTTGACCAGCAGGCCGGTCTCGCCCGAGTCGCCGGCCACGCCGGAGAAGGCGTTGTCGAACTTGTTGACCAGTTCCATCTGCCGCACGCCGAGGTCGTAGACCTCCTGCAGCCGTGCGTCGACCTCCTCGGCGGTACAGCCGGGCTGGCCGAGCTTGACGTCGCAGTCGAACAGGCGTGACACCTCGATGCCGAGCACGACCGCGAGCCGGCCCTCGTTCATCACGCGCCGCGCCTCGAACGGGTCGGTGACGATGCGCAGCCAGCCCTGGCCCGGACCGCCGTACTGGGCGTCGATGTAGCGCTCGAACTCGCGGATGCGCTGGGCCTGCAGCCGCACGCCGTCCATCTCGTTGCAGCCGTGGTCCTTCCACGGGTGGATCTTGCACAGCTGGTTGTTGTCGACGAGCAGGTTGACGTACATGCGCAGTCCGCCGCGCCACGCCCGCTCGATCCAGCGGTGGTAGGTCTGCTCGTAGGTCAGCGAGTCGTGCGCGGGCCAGTCGACGAACGTGGGCCAGCCGGTGGTGTCGTGGCCGGCGACCGGGTCGCGACCCGACAGGAACGTCTCGAGCACGTGGGTCCGCCCGCCGGCCAGGTCGTGTTCGGGGCAGCCTTGCAGCGCCGCCTCGACGCCATAGGGGTGCCACGGCTGGCCGCACCGCGCCCGGCCGCCGAGGAACTCGAACGCCATGCCGTGCAGGTGGCCGTCGAGGTGGCCGCGGACCTCGCCGATGGCGGCCGGGCCGTGGACGTAGGGGCCGGTGACGTTGATGTCCACCTCGGGCCAGGTGGCGCAGCCCTCGGTGCGGCGGAAGGCGACCGCATCGGACCCGTCGGCGGCCCCGGCCGCCGCCAGGGTCAACGTCGCGTCGCCATCGACCACGAGGTGGGTCTCCGGCAGAGCGACCGAGGCGAGCCGGAAGGCCCCGTCACGGTCGGGGTGGACGTCGAGGTCCCAGTCGGCGAGCACACCGGCCCGGTCGGTCGCGACCAGGCCGCTGCCTCGACCGGTGGCCTGGCTGAGGGGCCCGGCAGCGAGGTCGCGCGCGACGTCGTCGGTCAGGCCGATCGTCAGCCCGCCGAGCTGGCCGCCCAGCGGCGAATCGGGCAGGTCGGACGCCGTCTCGCCGAGCAGGCTGTCGGCGACGGCCGGCAGGTGCTCGTCGCTGCCGAACAGCAGGTAGGTGCCGAGGTCGGTGGCCTGCAGGTGGAACCGTTCGGCGGTGTCGGGCGTGGGCGCGAGCGCGACGTAGCCCTCGCCGTCGCGCATGACCCAGTTGCCGTTGGCGGCCTGCATCGCGTAACAGCCGCCGGCCAGTTCGTAGCGGTCGGTCGGGACGTCGGCGCGGTCACGCTCACGCGGTGGTGCCCACGGCCGGCCGGCGGCAGCCTCGGCGGCCTCGATCGTGCCCGGGACCAGGTCGTCCTCGGCGCCCGCGGCCGATGCGCCAGCGGCGGTCGGGGCGATGGCCGCGACCGCGGTCACGCCGGTCAGCAGGGCGAGCGCGAAGCGTCGGCCGGTGCGCACGGTGGATCTCCCGGTCCGGGTGCGAAGGGGGCACCCCGACGGGGTTCGCCGTCCACCGGCCGGAATCCTGCCTCGTCAGCTGGCGCGGCTGACCGGGCGGCGCAGCTGGGGAGGCAGGTCCTCGTCGGCCAGCGACGCCAGCTTCACGCCGTGGAAGTCGCGCAGGTCGATCTCGGGCGGGTCGCGCAACTCGTTGCCCTTGGCATCGACCATCAGCCGGATGCGCGGCTCGTCGACGCTGGTGAACGGCACCGAGGTCACCACGCCGCGGTAACCGCCCCAGCGGCTGCCCGGCTGGACCTCGACCCACGTGCCGACCGGATAGGCGGGCACGAGGCGCCGCAGCCAGCCCACGATCTCCTTGTTGAGGTGCTTGCCCGCCATCTTGCTCAGCGTCGAGGCGACCTGGTCGGCCGGCATCGCGCGCCGGTAGGGGCGGTCCGAGGCGAGCGCGCTGTAGACGTCGGCGACCGCGCCGATCTCGGCGATCAGCAGCATGCGACCCGCGCCGACACGCTCGTGGACGGTACGGGTGCCGATGGTGTTGTCACCGATCAGGCCGCGCGGGTAGCCGCCGCCGCCCTGCTTCTCGTGGTGCTGGTAGGCGACGTGCGCGGGCAGCAGGCTCTGGAACGGCATGCGGCGCAGCAGTTCGAAACCGAGGTAGGGGTGCTGCTGGATCGCGGCGAACTCCTCGGGGGTGAGCTTGGCGGGCTTGTCGAGGATCGCCTCGTCGATGTAGGTCTTGCCGATGTCGTGCATCAGGCAGCCCAGCGCCAGCTCGCGCAGCCGTTCGTAAGGCATCGCCAGCCGCTTGCCGAGCAGGACCCCGATCACGGCGACGTCGACCGAGTGCTCGAACGTGTAGGAACTGTGGGTCTTGAGCGACTCGAGCCCGGCGGCGCTGTCGCTCTCGAGCACCTCGGTGATCAGGTACTCGATGTCGGAGTACAGCTCGGCGACGGCCTTCTCGCCCTTGTCGCCCAGTGCCAGGGGCTCCTCGCCGAGACGGTCCACCATGCCCGCGATCCCGCCGCCGCCCGCCCCACGTTCCTCGGCCACGACGGCGATGCTGGTGAACGCGGTCGAGACGTGGCCGGTGATGGTGGCACGGACCTGCTCGCTGACCAGGTCGTTGGGCACGATGTCGTCGGCCAGGCCGTCGCGGATGAAGACCGACATCATCCCGCGCTTCATCAGCGCGCGGATGTAGCTGCCGTTGAGCGCCGTCCCGGCGGTCAGCAGCGGGCGGCCCGACTCGTCGTAGATCGTCTTGGCGAGGACCTCGCCCGGAGCGAGTCCTTCCAGCGAGTGGCGGTACATGGCACTCCATGCAGGTGAACAGCCAGCGGACCGGCGACGACCCGCCCGGGGCCGGGGGTGGCCGGGCGTAGCGAAGCTGCAGGGCCTGTCGGCCATGTCACAGCCCCGCTGAAGTGCTCGGCTGGCTACGGTCGGATGGATCGGAGGGATCGGATGCACGAACCTGGTCATCTGTTCACCCTGCGTGGCGACCTGACGCAGCTGGCCTGCGACGCGGTGCTCGTACCGACGACGGTCGACCTGTCGATCGGCGCCTGGTCCGTGCTGGTCGGCGCGACGCCGCCGACACCGCCGCCGACCTGGCCGGACGAGCCGCTGCCGGTCGAGCCTTCGTTGTCCGCCCGGACCGGTCGGCCCCGCGTCTGGCTGGCGGCGACCGCCGGGCTGCATCCGCCCGATGCCGGTCCCGACGCGGTCGCCCGGACCCTGACGGTCCTGCTCGACCGGGTCGAACGGTTCGTCCGGCAGGCAGCACGTGACGTGACGCCCGACGCGGGCTCCGGACGCTCGCGACCGCTGCTCGGCCTGCCCGTGGTCGGGACCGGCGCGCACGGGCTCGCGACCCGCCCGGGTGCGGTGGTCGCGGCGCTGCTGCAACGCCTCGACGAGCTGGTGCGCGAACTGCCGGTCGACGTGGTCGTGGTCGCACTGTCGGCCACGAACGAGGCCCTGTGCCGGCATTGGCGCCGGCGCCTGTGGACTCGTCGTCACGACGGCGACGAGGCGGGCTACCGCGACGAGGTGTTGTGCCGCTGGCGCCGCGGCCGGGTCCGCGACGGCGAGGTCGTCGAGGAGGCCGCCGATCCGCAGTTGCAGGCCCTGCGCGAGCGGGCCGCCCAGGGCCGGTTGGTGCCGTTCTTCGGGTCGGGTGTCAGCCGGGCAGCGGGGCAGCCGAGCTGGGCCGCGCTGCTCGACGAGCTGTCGCCGCCCGGTGCCGTCGAGCTGTTCGGGCACCTCTCCGAGCAGGACGAGTTGCAGATGGCCGACCCGTTCGCGCGGGCCCAGGTCATCGCCAACCTCGACCCGGCCGGCGGCGCCGCGCTGCGCCGCCGCCTCGACGAACGCCTCGCGGTCGAGCGGCTGTCGTTGCTGCACGTCGAGCTGGCCAACCTCGGGGCGACCGACGCGATCACGACCAACTACGACCGCGGGTACGAGCGAGCCTGCGAGGCCACCGGGGTCGAGGTGTCGATCGTGCCGCGGCCCGGACGCACCCGCCGGCTGGTGAAGTTGCACGGCAGCCTCGGCGGCGAGGGTGGTGGCGAGCCGTTGCTGACCCGCTCGCAGCTGTTGGACTTCTCGACCGAGCGGGGCCCGCTGGCCGGGGTGCTGCAGATGCTGCTGCTGACCAACCACCTGCTGTTCGTGGGCTACTCGATGTCCGACCCGTCGCTGCACGCGGCGGTCCACGCGGTCCGTCGCGCGCTCGAACAGGAACCCGACGTCGGCGATGCGCCGGTCATGGCGACCTCCCTGCAGATCGCGCCGAGCCCGGCACTCGCGGCGCTGTGGGACCGCACCGTCGACGTGCTGTGGCCCGATCCGCAGCGCTACCCGACCGAGGCGGACCGCGTGCGGCAGAAGGAGATCCTGCTCGACCTGCTCGCCGATGCCGCCAGTCAGGCGACGGTGCCGCTGCTGGCGATGGACGACGAAGCGGTCGAGCGCGATCTGACCGACGAGGAGCGCGAGCTGCGGGAGGCCCTGCAGGCGCTGGCGGGTGCGCACGACCGGCACGGGTCGCGCTCCCCGCTGTGGGAACCGGTCGAGCGCTTGTTGGCCCGCTACGGCCGGTAGCGTCGGCCTCCTGCGATCCTGGAGGTGGCCCCGTGTCCGACGCGACGTTCGACGGCAAGGTGGTGCTGGTCACCGGCGGTTCGCGAGGGATCGGCCGGGCGGTGTGCCGCCGCTTCGCCGACGCGGGCGCCCGCGTGGTGGTCCACTACCGCGCCGACCGTGAGGCCGCCGACACGACCCTCGACTCGCTCGCGGGCGACGGACACCTCGCACTGGCGGCCGACCTCGCCGACCCCGAGTCATGCGCCAGGCTGGTGGCGCAGACGGTCGGGGCCGCGGGTCGCCTCGACGTGTTGGTCAACAACGCGGGGATCTTCGAGGAGCACCGGATCGCCGAGGTCGACTACGCCGACTGGCAGGCCGCCTGGCGGCGCACCATCGCGACCAACCTGCTCGGACCGGCGAACCTGATCCACCAGGCCGTCCCGCACCTCGAAGCGGCCGGCGGCGGACGCATCGTCAACGTGTCCTCGCGCGGGGCGTTCCGCGGCGAGCCCGACCACCCGGCCTACGGCGCGTCCAAGGCGGGCCTCAACAGCCTCGGCCAGTCGCTGGCGCAGGCGCTGGGCCCGCGCGGGATCTACGTCACGACGGTCGCGCCGGGCTTCGTCGCGACCGACATGGCCGCCTCGGTGCTCGACGGGCCGGACGGCGACGCGATCCGGTCCCAGTCGCCGCTGCGCCGGGCCGCCGATCCCGACGAGATCGCCCGGCTGGTCGTCTTCCTCGCGACGCCGGGCACCGAGTACGCCACCGGTGCGATCGTCGACGCGAACGGCGCGTCGTACCTGCGCACCTGAGGTCGCCGGTCAGCGCCCCGGGGTGAGCGGGTCGAACCCGACCTCGCGCAGCAGCGCCACCGTTTCGGCGAGCGGCAGCCCGATGACGTTGGTGTCCGAGCCGTCGATGCGGGCGACCAGCGCGGCGCCGGCGCCCTGCAGGCCGTAGCCGCCGGCCTTGCCGAACGGCTCGCCGGTGTCGAGGTACCAGGCGACCTCGGCGTCGGCGAGGTCGCGGAACACGACGGTGGTGTGGACCGCGTCGACGTGGACGAGCGGGCCACGCCGTGCTGCCACGCCGGTGACGACCTCGTGGGAACGTCCGGACAGGCGGCGCAGCATGGCGGCGGCGTGGTCGCGATCGGCCGGCTTGCCGAGCACCTCGCCGTCGACGGCCACCTCGGTGTCGGCGGCCAGCACCACCTCGTCGTCGGTGGCGTCGGCCGCCATGGCCTTGAGCGCGGCGAGCCGCCGGACGAGGTCGTCGGGAGCCTCGTCGGGCCGCGGGGTCTCGTCGACGTCGGACGGGCGGATCTCGGGTGTCAGTCCGAGGCGGGCGAGCAGTTCGGCGCGGCGCGGGCTGCCCGACGCGAGCACCAGCCGGGGCGGAGGCGGGGCGCCGGCGGTGTCAGCCACCCGACACCACCGCCGCCGCTTCGGGCGCGAGCGGCGCACCGTGGGTGCGCGAGTCGAGCCAGCCGTGGGGCAGGTGCGGACGCTTGGGCCTGTCGGTGTGGCCGCGCGGCTGGCGGCGGACCGACTCGTCGAACGGGATCGTGCGGTCCAACGGCGCGAGCCGGTCGCGCAGTTCGTCGACCGAGTCGACCTGGTTGAGGTCGCGCCGCATCTCGCCGCCGACCGGGAAGCCCTGCAGGTACCAGCCCGGATGCTTGCGGAACTCGCGGATGCCCTGGTCCGGGCCGAGCGCGTCGACGAGCAGTTCGGCGTGCTCGACCAGCAGGTCGCAGACCTCGCCGAGGTCGGGCGGTGTCGGGATGGGGTCGCCGGCGAAGGCGGCCTGCAGGTCGCGGAACAGCCACGGGCGGCCGAGGCAGCCGCGGCCGACCACGACGCCCGCGCAGCCGGTCTGCGCGACCATGCGCAGCGCGTCGGCGGCCTCCCAGATGTCGCCGTTGCCCAGGACCGGGACGTCGGGGACGTGCTCGACCAGCCGGGCGATCGCGCTCCAGTCGGCGGGCGGGCCGTAGCGCTGTTCGGTGGTGCGTCCGTGCAGGGTGATGGCGGCCACGCCGAGGTCGGCCGCGATCCGGCCGGCCTCGAGGTAGGTGAGGTGGTCGTCGTCGATGCCCGTGCGCAGCTTGACCGTGACCGGCACGTCACCGGCGGCCTCGACGGTCGCGGCGATGATGGCGGCGTACAGGTCGGTCCGCCACGGCAGTGCCGACCCGCCGCCGTGTCGGGTCACCTTCGGCGCCGGACAGCCGAAGTTGAGATCGAGATGGTCGACTGGGGCGAGGCCGCCCTGGCCGTCGGGGGCGCCGGTCGTGACGAGCAGGTCGGTCGCGGCGGCGGCATCGGTGGGGTCGATGGTGTAGAGCTGGATCGAGCGCGGCGACTCGCCGGGCGCGAACGACGCCTTCCACTGGCTGGTCGCGTTGCCCTCGACCAGGCCGCGGGCACCGACCATCTCGGACACGTACAGCCCGCCGCCGTTGCGGCGGCACAGCGTGCGGAACGGGGCGTTGGTTACCCCGGCCATCGGCGCGAGCACGACCGGCGGCCACACCTCGAGCCCGCCCAGGCGGAGGGCGGGTGCGGTGTCGGGCCCAGGGTGCAGGTCGGGGACCTGGGTCACCGGGGCCGGAGAGGAGGCACACATGGCCGCAGACGGTACCGAGCCGGGCGGACACCGGCCGTGGTCAGGCCAGCAACGCGCCCAACAGCAGGTCGAGCATCGCGTCGAGGCGCGAGCGGACGTCGATGTCGGGCACGAAGTCCTGCTTGAACGTGGCCAGTTCGACGAAGCCGTGCACGGCCGCCCACATCGTCAGCGCGGCGGTGTACTCGTCGTCGAAGGTGAACGCACCCTCGGCCTTGCCCCGGCGCAACACGGCGAGCAGGGCTTCGAGCGACTGCCGCCCCTGCAGCTGCATGGGGTCGACGTCCTCGGGCAACGTGATGGCACCGCCGAACAGGATCGCGTAGTGCTCGGGGTTGGCCAGGCCCCAGTTGACGTAGGCGCGTCCGAGCACGTAGAGCTGGTCGATCGGTGACGCGTCGGGACCCGCGTCCTCCAGGGCGCGCACGACCGCCTCGGTGAAGGCGTTGAACCGCCGGTCGCACACCGCGAAGAACAACTCCTCCTTGGTGTCGAAGTGGAGGTAGATGGCCGGCGGCGTCACCCCGACCGTCTTCGCGATCGCCCGCATGGACACCGCTTCCTGCGAGCCGTGCTCGAGCAGCAGTGCCTCCGCGGCGTCCATCACCTCGCCGCGCAGCCGCTCGCCCACACCACGGCGGGCGCGGTGGGGGCGAGCGGCGGCGGGGGAGTCGGTCATGCAGGTGTTGGTACCACACCGGCGTCCTCGCGCGCGGGCGGCGCGTCGAGCTCGACGTGCTCGGAGAAACCGAACCGGGCGTGCAGGCGGCGCAGCGGGCCGGGTGCCCACCAGTTCGCGCTGCCCGCCAGGCGCATGAACGCCGGCACCAGCGTGGCGCGGATCAGGAACGCGTCGGCGAGCACGGCCAGCGCCATCCCGATCCCGAACATCTGCATGAACGACACGCGGCTGAAGGCGAACGCCACGAACACGACCGAGATCAGCACGGCGGCCGCGGTCACGATCCGGCCGGTCTTCTCGAGCCCCATCGCGACCGACGTGACGTTGTCGCTGCCGCGGTCGTGCTCCTCCTTGATGCGCGAGAGCAGGAACACCTCGTAGTCCATCGACAACCCGAACGCGATGCAGAACATCAGCACCGGCATGGTGGTCACGATGGTGCCGGTCGGGGTGAACCCGAGCAGATCGGCGAGATGGCCGTCCTGGAATACCCACACCATCGCGCCGAACGTCGCCGAGAGGCTGAGCAGGTTGAGCACGATCGCCTTGACCGGCACCAGGATCGAGCCGAACTGGGCGAACAGCACCACGAACGTGATCAGCGCGATGAGCGCCAGCGCCAACGGCAACTGCTCGACCAGGCCGGCCTTGCCGTCGACCAGTTCCGCCGGTGCCCCGCCGACCAGCACCTCGAACGGCGCGTCGGTGGCACGGACCGCCGCGACCAGCGCCTCGCCCTCGGGCGAGATCGGCTCGACGTCGGGCACGACCGACAGGTAGGTCGCGTCCGACGCGACCAGTCGCTGCGACAGCGGGGTGGCTGGTGCGACCTGCCGGCCGTCGAGGTAGATCCCGGTCGCGGCGTCGACGCGGGCGACGCCGTCCAGCCGGGACAGGGTGGTCGCGTAGCCGCCGACGGCGGCCGCGGCGGCCGGGTCGATGACGTCGGTGCCGTCCGCGACCACGGTCAGCGCGCCCGATTCGGAGGTGTCGAAGCCGGCCCGCAGCGCGTCGCCGACCGTGCGGGCCTCGCTGCCGGGTTGCAGGACGCGGTCGTCGGGGAAGCCGAGGGAGATGTCGAGGAACGGGGCGCCGACGAACACCAGCAGGGCGATCACGACCGTGGCGATCGGGACGGGGCGGCGCATGACGGTGGTGGCGATGCGGTGCCAGGCACCGGTCCCCTCGGCGACCGCACGGACCCGGCGGACACGCAGACGGTCGACGTTGCGGCCGACGACGGCGAGCAGCGCCGGAAGCAGCACGACAGCGCCGACGGCCGCCAGGGCCACGACGGCGATGCCGGCGTAGGCGAACGAGCGCAGGAACGCGATGCGGAACACCAGCAGGGCGACCAGCGACGAGGCGACGGTCGCGGCGCTGACGACGACGGTGCGTCCGGCGGTCAGCACGGTGCGACGGATGGCCTCGGGCACCTCGAAGCCCGCGGCCAACTCCTCGCGGTAGCGCGACACGATCAGCAGGGCGTAGTCGATCGCCAGCCCGAGGCCGATCGCGGTGGTGAAGTTGAGGGCGAAGATCGACACCTCGGTGAACGAGGTCAGCACGCGCAGTACCAGGAAGGTGCCGAGGATCGAGAACCCGCCGATGGCCAGCGGCAGCAGGCCGGCGACGACGCTGCCGAAGACCAGGACCAGCAGCAGCAGGGTGATCGGCAGCGCGATCATCTCGGCGGTGAGCAGGTCCTCCTCGACGGTCTCGTTGATGACGTCGAAGGTGACCGCCTGACCGCCGACGTCGACCTGCAGGCCGGCGAAGGTACCGTCGTAGGTCTCGTGGAGGTGGCCGCCGACCTGCTGGACGGTGTCGGTGTCGCCGTCGAGGCTGGCGAGGACCAGCGCCTGGGTGCCGTCGGCGCTGCGCAGGGGTGGCAGGTTGCCCTGGCTCCAGTAGGACACGACGCCGAGCACGCCGTCCTCGGACGCGATCGCCTCGACGAGTCGGGCGGCGGCGGTGGCGACCGCGGGGTCGTCGACGGCCGCGCCGGTCGTGTCGGCGGCGAGGTCGCCGGCGTCGACCACGGCGACGAGGTTGGGGACGCCGCCCTCGAAGCGGTCGGCGAGCAGTGCGGCGGCGCGGGCCGATTCGGCCTGTGGATCGTCGAAGCCGCCCGACGAGAGCCGGTCGGCGACGTCACCACCGAACAGGCCGGCCAGCGTCATCACTGCGACGGTGGCGGCGATGACCGCCCAGCGGTGGCGGACCACGAACAAGGTGCGTCGGGGCCGGGCGCCACCGCCGGGTGGCCTGGGCGGCGGCGCGGCGGTGTCGGCGGGAGCGGAACGAGTGGGGGTGTGGCCGGCGGCCATGGTGATCTCTCCAGGTGAGCGGCGCCTGTTACGAGACGCTGAACAACGTTTACTTAACGACGATCACTTAACACCGGTAACCAGGCGTGTGTCAAGGGTGTCGCCGGGCCGGGGGTGGCGGCTACCTTCCGACGCCGTCCGCGGGGACCGCGCGGACGGCGTCGGCGGGTCGGACCGGAGAGCAGGCACGTGGCCGTCTTCCATCGCTTCGTCGCCCTGGGCGACTCGTTCACCGAGGGGCTGTTCGACGACCTCGGGGCCGAGGGCCGCCACCTCGGGTGGGCGGACCGTGTCGCCGAGGCCCTGGCGCGCGAGCGGGCGGCGCGGGACGGCGGCGCGTTGCAGTACGCCAACCTCGCCGTGCGTGGACGCCTCCTCGACGAGGTGGTCGAGGAGCAGGTGCCGATCACACTGGATCTCGCCCCCGACCTGGTCAGCTTCCATGCCGGCGGCAACGACGTGCTGCGTCCCAACCTCCGCGTCGAGGACCTGGTGCGGCGCTACGAGGCAGCGGTGGCGCGGCTGCGCGCCACCGGCGCCGAGGTGGTGCTGTTCACTGCGCTCGAACGCGCGGGTGGGACCGGTCGGCTGGCCGACGCGCTGGCACGCCGCTTCGCCGCGTTCAACGCCGGGGTGCGACGCACGGCGCAGCGCACCGGAGCCCGCCTCGCCGACGTCGGGGAGGTGGTGGCGCTGCAGGACCGACGCATGTGGCATCCGGACCGCCTGCACCTGATCGCGGAGGGGCACCGCCGGGTCGCCGCGGCGGTGCTCGAGACGCTCGAGGTCGACGACCCCGCCCTGCGTGGCGGCCCGCCCGGCTGGTGGCGGCAGCCGTTGCCGGCGTCGGCGCCGCGCCTGCGCCGTCACGACCTCGCCGACGATCTCGGCTGGGTGGCGCGCCACCTCGTGCCCTGGATCGGTCGCCGCCTGCGCGGGATCTCGAGCGGCGACACCGTGACCTGCAAGCGCCCCGACCTGGTGGAACTCGGGCCGTCGGTCTGACGATGCCCGTGGGCGGTCGGCGGCGGAAGGTCAGCCGGCGACGTCCGGGCCGGCGTCGGTGATCGCGACGCGGACGATGACCCGCCGCTCGCGCTCCATCGCGGCCCGGTAGTCGTCCCAGTCGGGGTGCTCGCCCGACAGCCGCCGGTAGTAGTCGACCAGCATCGCCATCGCGTCGGGCAGGCGGACGACGTCGGCGCGGCCGTCGATGCGCACCCACGGGCCGAAGAAGTCGTCGGTGAACACGCACAGCGACACGCGCGGGTCGTGTTGCAGGTTCTTCACCTTCACGGCGGTCTCGCGCGACGAGATGACGGCGTGGCCGTCGTCGTCGACGCCGACCGTGACCGGCGAGAGCTGCGGCGAACCGTCGCTGCGGTAGGTGTGCAGCACCGCCCGGTGGTGCTGACGCAGGAAGTCTCGGGCTTCGTCGAGGTCCATCGGGTGCATCCTCACGCCGGGCGTCGCCACGCTAGGCGCGGCCCGCGGTGATGGGCACCGGTCATGGGCTCAGGCCGCGCAGCACCGACAGCAGCACCACCAGGCTCCCCAGCAGCACGATCGGGCTCAGCCGCGGGCGATCTCGTCGGGATCGCGGTACCAGCCGGCGGTCGTGGTCGGAGCGGACAAGGCGATCACCTCCGTCGTCGGATCTGCGCAGGCACGCTACGGACGGTGTGCGAGCCGGCCACGACGGATCCGTCGGCGGCTGTGGACAACCGAGGAACGCGACGAACCGGGGTGAACGTGCTGTTGACGGTGGGGCACGGGACGGCCACGCAGGACGAACTCGTCGCGCTGTTCCGGGCGGCCGGGATCGCGTCGATCGTCGACGTCCGCCGCTTCCCGGGCAGCCGCCGCCATCCGCACGTCGCCCGTGACCGCCTGCAGGAGTGGCTGCCGGCGGCCGGGATCGACTATCGGTGGGAGGAGCGGCTGGGGGGCCGTCGCAGCGGCCGGCCCGGCTCGCGCAACACCGGGCTGCGCAACGCCTCGTTCCAGGCGTACGCGGACCACCTCGACAGCGAGGAGTTCCGTATGGCCATCGCCGGCGTCCTCGAGGAGGCGCGGTCCCACACGACCGCCGTGATGTGCAGCGAGTCGCTGTGGTGGCGCTGCCATCGCCGGCTGATCGCCGACCACGTCACGCTGCTCACCGACGTCGACCTGCGCCACCTGCTGCACGACGGTCGGCTCGCCGAGCACGTCCCGACCGACGTGGTCCGCGCCGAGCACGACGGGTTGGTCTACGACGGCGGCGCACCGACACTGGAGCTGTAGCGGTCGGGGCCGGCGGTGGCGGCGTCGACGACATGGCGGAGTTCGGCGAAGGCGATGACGTTGTCCTCGTAGCTCGCGGCCTCGCGGTCGAAGGCCCCGCCGCACGTGATCAGGCGCAGCCCGGGATGATCGAGGTCGCCGTAGACCGCCGTCGTCGGGAAGGCGTCCTTCGCCACCCGGCGCACCTGCGTGACGGCGAACACGGCCGTCGTGCCGTCCGCGCGGCTGACGGCGACCTCGTCGCCGGGGTGGAGTCCGGCGAGGTCGACGAAGACCCCGGGCTCGCCGGAGAAATCGACGTGGCCGACGATGACCGCGGGCCCGAGCTCGCCGGGCGTGGGCGCACCCCGGTACCAACCGGCCGGGAAGGCGCCCTCCGGCACCTCCATGGTGCCGTCCGGCTCCAGCCCGAGGCCGACCAGGTCGGTGTCGACGCCGATGGCGTCGATCCGCAGGCGCTGCGGTGTCGAGCGGCCGAGGCCGGACGGGGAATCCGATCCTGGATCAGCCCGTGGCGTCTCGCGTTCGGTCGGGCGGCCCGATGAGCCAGGAACTGCCGACGGCCGCGGTGGCGCGGACGGGACATCCGCGCCGGCCGACGCCACGACGGCGGCGGCCGCCCCCGCGACCGTGGAACGCGTCGCGACGACGGCCGTGGAGACCATCCCCGACCACGACGAACCGCCCGCGATCGCGAACGTGGCCAGGGCGACCAGCACGACCGCCCCCGCTCCCGAGATGGTCCGGAACCGGGAGCGGACGGGCGGTCGACGCTGGCTCATGCCCGTACGCGCCGCCTGGCGACGAGCGTCGCGGCTCCGGCAGCCGCCATCAGTGCGAACGCCCAGGCAAGCGGTTCGGTGTCGCGTGAGCGACTGCCGTCGCCGGCCGCGACCGCACCACTTGGAACGTCGCGGACCTGGCTCGTGGTCTCGTCGCCGCCGGTGGTCGAGCCGCCCGACTCGCCGCCGGTCGTGCCCTCGGTGTCGCCGCCGGTCGTGTCCTCGGTCTCGTCGGGGACGTCGGTGTCGTCCTCGGGGACATCGGTGTCCTCTTCGGGGACGTCGGTCTCGTCCTCGGGCGGCGGCACGGGCTGCGTGACGCTGCTGCTCAGCGACGCCGAGCAGGTGACGAGAGCGCCTCCGCCGTTACCCGACCCGTTGCACTGGTTGATGGTGACCGGGATGGCCGAGGTGGTGGTCGACCCGGGCACGGTGCACTGGACCCGCTCGGTGCCGCCGCCGCCGTTGCCGGAGCTGTTGCACTGCGTGACCGTGGCACCGGAGGTGGTGGCCGGGAACGGATCGCAGGCGATGGTCGGCTCGGTGCCGCCGCCGGTCCCCGATGCGTTGCACTGGTTGACCGTCGCGATACCGGTCGTGGCGTCGCCCGTGACGCTGTTGGTGACGGTCACCCGGCACGTGACCGTCCCGCCGCCCCCGCTGCCCGAGCCGTTGCACTGCTCGATCGCGGTCACGGCCACGGTGGCGCTGGTCGTGGTCGTCGTACAGGTCGGTGCCGCGCCGGCGGCGCCGTGGCATTCGCGGACGGTCGTGGTGGACGTCGTGACGCCGGTCGTGAGGTCGAGCACGTTGGCCACGGTGACGTCGCACTCGACGGCCTGGCCACCGACGTTGTCGGTGCCGTTGCACTGGCTGACGACCGGCGCAGCGACGGCCGAGGTCGTTCCGAGCATGGACAGCAGCAGGGCGACCAGGGCGGTGAGGACGAGGCCGCGCTGACCTCGATGTCTGCGGGTTGGGTCGGTGGCGGGCTTCATCGTGGATCCTTTGGTCGGATTACTCGCTGCTGAAGCTCCGGAGGGTTGATCCTTCATCCGGGCCACGGAACCAGCGGGGGCGCCGATCGGACCCACATGACGGAAATCCACGCGCGCCGGATCGGACCCCGGCCTCGGGTCGGGGGACACCGCCGAACGCGGCATGAAACTGTCCCGCTCCTTACGACTAGTCATAGCACGTAGCGCGTTCGCGCGGGTGCAGAGCGCACCGGCAGGCGCTCGCGCTCGGCTCACCAGCCACGCACGCCCGGCGGGGCATTGCAGACGTCACAGATCGTGTCGGGGTGCTGCGGCGGGGGCACGTCCCAGGCCGGGTAGGCGCCGACGTAGCCGACCGGGGGCGACGGTTCGTCGTCGAAGGCCCCCGGCGGTGGACCGTCGAGGTCGTCGTAGCCGCCGACGCGCGCCCGTTCGAGCTCGCGCCGTTGCCGTAGGGCCTCGGCCTCGAGGCGGTCGCGTTCGGCCCGCTCGCATGGCTCGCAGCGCGCCGCGCGCTTGTCGCCGCGGTTGCGACGCAGCACCTCGAGGTCCCGTCCGCAGTCGGTGCAGTGTGCGGGCTCGAGATGTGGCTGGACCAGCTTGGTCAGTTGCGCGTTCGTGAGGCCGAAGGCGCGGGCGATGTCGGTGATCCGCAGGTCGCGCACGTCCCAGTAGAGGTGGTCGATGATGTCCAGCGGCGGGGGAGCAGCGCCGTCGCGGTAGGGCTCGGTGGTGGCGAACAGGGTCAGCGCGACCTCTTCCTTGGCGACGGCGGCGCGGCTGCGGGCGGCGGCCGCGGCCTGCTCGGCGTCGCGGAGGCGGCGGATCGCGTCGGTCAGCAGGGCTTCGTCGAGGGTCGGCTCGGCGGTCGTTGGGGCGGCGGTCATCGCGCGGCACCTTTCGTCGAGAGGCGCCGGATGATGGGCGGGCCCGTCGCCTCGCGCCGATCGGGTCGTTCCGGGGCTGTGGACGACCAGGTCCGTTCCACCGCCCGCAAGCAGGTCGGCTTACCTGCCGGCTTCGTCGGCTACTGGTTCCAGGTAGGCGGCCTCGTACGCGGTGATGAGCGGTTCGAGGTCGGCCGGTCGGTGCAGCTGCAGGTGCTCGAGGTCGACGCCGTGGCCGGTGACCTCGACGACGTGGTCGTCGAGCTCGATCACGGCGACCTGCGCCTCGCGGCCGACCAGCAGACGGGCGGCGATGTGTTCGCCGTCGAGGGGTAGGGCCGCGTCGCGCCAGGCGGCCCGCAGTGCAGCGACCCGATCCGGCGATGGCTCCGGCATCTCGAGCACCTGCAGGTCGGCATTGCCGGGCCCGACCGGTGTGCCGACATCGCGATGTTCCGCGTTGGCGACGACGATGACCGCCACGTCCGGATCGAACTCGTCGGGTGGCTGCGTCCGGAGGCGGAGGCGCGGCGTGGGCGCTTGGCCGTCGGGCGGTTCGGCCGCGATCGTGACCGAGCGCAGCGCCGCTTCGGCGTCCGCGGCCAGGCCGATGCCGACGAGCCGCACCGCGCCGTCCCACGTCGCCGGGACCAGGACCGGGACCCGCCCGTGCTGCGCACGCAGGGCCGAGGCCCGGCGTGCGACGTACCGGCGGTCGCTGCCGGCGGGGTCGACGAACTCACGCACCAACTCGCGGCCCTGCCGGCTGAAGACCGGCCGCGCCGCGATCGCGAAGGTCGTGAGGAACGCGGCCAGGGGCGTCGCGACGATCAACCCGCGTCGACGGGTGATCGCGGCGGCCACGCCGCCCACGACCAGCCCGGCGGCCGTGGCGTAGCTGTAGAACAGGGGCGTGGGATCCCAGCTGCGGACGTGGTGGAGGTAGCGCCACAGCTGTGGCAGTTGGCGCACCCGCGCCAGCGGCCCGAGGTCCCGCCATGCCAACCGGTACCAGCCGCCCGACCCATGGCCGGCGCCGCAGCCGACACAACGGACGTCGTTGGCGCCGGGCCCCGACTGGAACCACGAGACGAACCGCTCACGCCGATTCAGCACGTGCCAATCCGCGGACCCGCAGTTGGCGCACACCCCGTCGATCATCGCCCTGCATCCCCCGAAGCCGGTCGCGTGCGGCCGACCCTAGGTCAACCGCCGCGTCGTCGGCAGCGCAGCGCTTCTGCGAGTTCCGCCACCTCGACGTCCGTGGCCGCGACCTGCATGACCAGATCGAACGCCTCGTCGTCGGTGAGCGCCGTCTGCTGACCGTTCACGTCGAGGAAGACGACGCAGGCGAGCCATCCGAGACGCCTGTTGCCGTCGACGAGCGGGTGGCTGCGTACGACCGAGTGCAGCAACGCCGCCGCCTTGTGCGGCACGTCGGGATAGGCGTCATCGCCGAAGACGGTCGTACGCGGGCGGGCGGCAGCGGACTCGAGCAGTCCGAGGTCGCGGACCGGACCGGCGCCCAGGCGGCGCACGTGCAGCAGCAGGTCCTCGAGGTCGAGGTACTCCACGGTCAGACGCTGCCCAGGCGGTCGAGTACGTCGCTCCACCGCTCGATCATCCGATCGGTCGCGTCGGACACCCGCTCGGCATGGCCCGAGCGCTGGAGGCGATCGAGCACGGGCGCGCTACGGCGTGGAGGGCAGGGTGGTGCGGGAGAGGCCGGCCTCGCGAACGATCTTGCCGTGGCGCTCGAGTTCCCGGATGTGGGTCAGCACGGTGCTGGGCGAGGCGAGGTCGAGCGCGTCGGCCAGTTCGCGCAGGGTCGGGGCGTACCCGTGACGGTCGTAGAAGTGCTCGAGCGCGTCGAGCACCTCCCGCTGGCGGTGGGTCAGGCCATCGGCGGTGCGGGCGGGATGCAGCAGGCTCATCGTTGTCTACCTCGGGTCGATGCCCACCAGCGTCACTCGATTCCGCCCGCTCACGCCGGGTCGGATGTCTCACACCTGTGGACAATCAGACGTCCGGTCGGCCGTGACGGGCGCCGCTGTACCGAATCGCCGTTTGTTCACATGCCCACCCGACGACGACGAGGTGGCGCATTGGCACAGGGCAGCGGCGGCGGTGACTTCAGCGGGCTGACCGGCTGGGTCGTCGACGTCATCGCGGCGAGCGGTCCGCTCGGCGTGATGCTGCTGCTCGCTCTCGACAACGTCCTGCCCGTGGTCCCCAGCGAGGTCGTGCTGCCGTTCGCGGGCTACCTCGCCTCGCAGGGGGACACCGGTCTGGTCGTGATGCTGCTCGCGGGCACGTTCGGTTCAACCGCCAGCGCCTACGTGTACTACGAGCTGGGGCGGCGGCTCGGGCACGACCGTGCCAGCGCCGTGATCGTGAAGATTCCGCTGACCGACCACGACGACATCGAGCGGGCCGGCGCCTGGTTCGACCGGCACGGATCGTCCGCGGTCCTCCTCGGCCGGTGCGTGCCCTTCGTGCGCAGCTTCGTGTCACTACCAGCGGGCACCGAGGGCATGGGGCGGGTCCGGTTCGGTCTGCTGACCGCCGCCGGGAGCGGGATCTGGAACGCGCTGTGGCTCGGCATCGGCTACGCGATCGGATCCAACTGGCAGCAGGCAGGCAGCTACTCGAGCTGGTTCAACGCCGCCTTCGGCGTGGCGCTGGCCGGGATGCTGGCCACCTACGTCTGGAAGCGTCGGGACCGGCTGCCCTGGCGTCGCTGACCGCCCGTGTGGACGGCGCGCCGCGCCGTGTCACTGCCGTCCGCGAGTCTGGCCATCACGACCGGACCGCGAGACGACGAGGTTGACGATGGCACGCGCGTGGGGGAGTGGCGACGGCATCGAGGTCTGGGCGAGTCGACTCACGCCCGAGGCGTTCGCCGTGGCCACCAGTGCGTTCGTGGTCGCGCCCGAACTCGACGGCCTGGCCGACGAGGTCATCGAGCAGGATGCCGCGGCGCGGTTCGGGGCCTGGGTCGACCAGCGCCTCGACGAGGCGGTGGTCGCGCAGGGCTGGTCCGGGCCGCCGGCGTGGCTGGTGTTCGCCGGTGACGGCAACGTGCTGCGCCGCTACGACGACTGTGGCTGCGGGCGGATCGAGTGCGTGCTCGAGGTCGCGGACGAACTGCGCGGTCTGACCACACCGTGGCTGCTGGCCGCCGACCTGTCGCGCCGCCCGAGCGAGATCAGCCCGCTGGCACGCTCGCGCCTACCGCGCCGCTGGTACCTCGACTGGTACGCCGAGGCGCGCGGCCGCGGCGTGGCGGCACGGCTGGCCGGGTTCCTGCAGATGCGGGGCGAGCACGTGATGCAGTCGAGCACGTTCACCCCCGAGCAACTGGGCGTGGCCGGCCGGTTCGCCGACCTGTTGCGCGGCCACCCCGCCCGCCGCCGACACCCGATCCGCTCGACGTAGGGTCCGTCAGGCACGGTCCGGCCTGGCGGTCGGTGGGGTGCGGATCTGTTCAATGGCCCGACGAGAGGATTCGAGGTGTACGGACTGCACGGACGCATCGACGCGACCGAGGGACACGGCGACGAGCTGGTGGACCACCTGCTCGCCGACGTCGAGGTGCTGCGCGACCACGGTTGTCTGCTCTACGTGGTCAGCCGAAGCGACGATGCGCCGGACGCGGTCTACGTCTACGAGGTGTGGACCGACGCCGACGCGCACCAGGCGTCGCTGCGGCTACCCAGCGTGCAGGCCGCCATCACGAAGGCCCGCCCGATCATCGCCGGCATGTCCGACCGCCTCGAGTTCACCCCGCATGGCGGACTGGGTCTGCCGACCGGGTAGCCAGCAATCGACTGGACGGCTAGCCAGCCCCGCGGCGCAGGACGGTCTCGCGGGTCGGCACGTGCCACAGCAGCACCGAGACGCCGATGGCGCACACCACCGCGAGGATCAGCCGCGGGGTGGTCGAGTCGAACCCGAAGACGCCGCTGAGGGTGCTCACGCCGACGATCATGCTGATCGCGACCATCTTCGCACGGCGCGGCATCCCCAGGCCGAGGCGGTAGTCACGCACCGTCGACCCGATACCGGGCAACTGCAGCACCCACCGCTCGAGCCGCGGGTTCGACCGGGCGAAACAGGCCGCGGCGCCGATGAAGAAGATCGTCGATGGCAGGCCCGGCAGCACCACGCCCAGTCCACCGATCCCTACCAGCACCAGTCCGGCGACGACCCACACCAGGCGCATCGCCAGGGACCGGGATGGCGCCACGTGGGACCCGTCGGGCGCCTCTCGGGGCGGCGTCGCAAGCTCTGGCTCGTTCATGGCCTCGCACGCGGTACGCGGTGGACGCGTGGGTCGCCAGGGTATCCGGCCGCCCAGCCCTGACAGTCCCTGACCGCGGCGACATCGGCGCCGTCGTCCACAGGAGCGGGAAACCTCAACGGCCTCGTCGCCCGCCACCACGGCAGGCTTGCCGACGTCACCGCACGAGGGGGAGTGGAATGGCACGACCGCCACGCTGGAACGATCCGATCGGCAGTGCCTGTGACGAGGCAGAGGTCGCCCTCCGTCGCGGCCTCATGGTCCGGCCGACGCTGTACGGCTTCGAGGACGGCGAACCGACACTGCGCGTCCAGCCCGGCTGGAACACGCTGCACGCACGCCGCGACCAGGTGCATTCGATGCTGGTCGCGCTCGTCCCCGCACTCGGCATTCGGCAACTGCTGGTGTTCAGCCACGCGCGGATCACCGACCCGTCGATCGGGGACGTCTACCTTCGCGACGCGCTGGCGACCTACGGCATCGCGGTCGAGGTCGCCGAGCGTCGCGGTGACCAGGTGACCACCCGGGCACACCTGCTCGAACGTCGGCGCACCGGCGACGACCCGGACTGGGCCGAGGCCGATCCGGCCGGGGATGGCATGTGGACCGCCGTGCTCCGCCAGGCGCTGACGCTCGAAGGCGCGGCCTACGACGACACGACGCCGATGGGCCTTGCCTACGCCATGTCGCGCTGGGGCTCGGTCGTCGAGGTGGCG
The DNA here is from genome assembly GCA_035462025.1 of Egicoccus sp. Taxonomy (GTDB): domain Bacteria; phylum Actinomycetota; class Nitriliruptoria; order Nitriliruptorales; family Nitriliruptoraceae; genus Egicoccus. Next base: position 42,223 of record DATHUR010000133.1, read on the forward strand.
CCCGGCTGGCACGAGCGCTACGGCTTCTCGACCCCGCCCCGTCGCCTCGAACATCTCGTTCGCTCCGGCGATCGGCGCCGGGCGCGGAACCTCGTTCGCGCCGGCCGCACGGCGGCGGCGACCTCCGGTCGATCGGCGGCCCGATGACGGCCACGATCCGTTGGGACGAGCACGAGCGCGACCTGCTCCCGCTGCTCGACGTACTCGCCGCCGACGAACCGCCGACCCCGCTCCTGGCCTGCTTCACCGACGGCGTGGCCGGATGGATGCTGCTCGGCCGGCGCCAGCGGCAGGCCGACGACGTCGACCCGGTGACGGAACTGGCGGTGGTCGCCGCCGAGATGCGCCCCCAGGCCTGCGTGCTCGCCACACCCGTACGTGTGCGCGACATCGGGGCCGAGGATGCGCCGACGGTCGCGCGGACCTGGGTGCTCCTTTCGGCCGTCCTGCGCGGCGGCGGCGCCGACCTGCGGACGCGGCAGTTGCCGGTCGAGGGGCTCGGCGCCGCCTCCGACCTCGATGTCGAGGTCTCCCCTGCGGCCAGCGTGTTCGACGACGCCGTCCGCCACCGGCTCGGCGCCGACCCCGTGCACGTGCTCTACGCCGCCTGTCGCTGGGGCCACGAACTCGCCTTCCCCGCGAACGCCGCTGACGACGGATCGGCTCCGGTGCCCGCCGACGAGGCCGCCGGCACGGGACGCGAGGCCGAGGCGGCCCGGTACCGCCTGCAGCGGCACGCCGCCGACCTCGCCGCCCGGCACCGACCGACGGCAAGCTGGAAGCGGGCCCTCGACCGGCCCGCCGTGCACGCCGACACCCCCCACGGGTGGGTTCCCGCGTGTCCCCTGTGATCCACGACGCGACCGCCGGGGCGCCCGGGCGCGACGGACGCGCGCGACTGGCAGCCGGCGCGTCAGGCGTAGTCGTCGGGATCGGCCTGGGCGATGCAGAACTCGTTGCCCTCGGGGTCGCCGAACACCGTCCAGTGGAACCCGCCGATCTCGTGCTGCTCGAGTTCCCGGCCGCCGAGTTCGACGACGCGGGCGGCGGTTGCGGCCGCGTCGCTGCTGCCGAAGTCGAGGTGCAGCCGGTTGCGACCCTCCGTGGGGTCGTCGACCTGCTGGACGGCCAGCGAGACGCTGGCTCCCGGCTGGCGCTGCAGCCAGACGAACCCGGGAAAGCGGTTGCGTTCGCCCACGTTGAGCAACCCCTTCCAGAACCCGACGACGGTCTCGAGGTCGCGCGCGTTGATCACGACGGCGGCCATCTTCAGGTCGGTCATCACAGCCTCCTCACGGTCCGGCAACACGCTAACGGCGCCGGTTCGCGCCGGAAAGCCGCTGGCCGGCCGACCAGAGGGACAGTCATGCATCCCGGTACCGTCGACGGGTCGGCCCTGCACGGCCGACGCACCTGTTCACCGCACCGACACGCACAAAGGTTGCCCGTGGCACACGAGGGAGTCGTCCGGGCGCCGCTCGTGATGGCGCGTCCGGCGCCGGACGTGCTGGGCATGTGGCGGTGGCTGTTGCCGAACCGGATCTCGGTCTGGCAGGTGCGGATGGTCCTGTTGGTGCTCGCGCTGGCCGGCATCAACCTCGTCAACAACCTCGTACTGCACTCCGACGCCTACGTGCCGGCCAACCTGGCGTTCGCCGGCGCCGTGGTCCTGATCGCCCGCAAGACCGGGATGACCTGGGACGACCTCGGCCTCTCGCGCGAGCGGCTGCGGCGTGGCGTCGGCGTCGGCCTGGTCGCGGTCGGGATCGTGACCATGGTCCTGGCCGCGTTCGCATACGTGCCCGTGCTGGCCGACCACTTCCGGGCCGCCGGCACCCCCGGCAGCGACGCGGTCGCCTGGTCGGTGCTCGTCCGCATCCCGTTCGGCACCGCCCTGCCCGAGGAGTTGCTGTTCCGCTCGGTGCTGCTCGGCGTTCTGCTCACGAAGTTGCGCCCCTCGCGGGCGGCGCTCGCATCCGCCGCCCTGTTCGGACTGTGGCACGTCCTGCCCACCCTCGACGGTGCCAGCGCCTTCAACGGCGGGGCCGGTGTCGTCGCGATCGCCGTCGTGGCCACCACCGTCGCCGGCGCGGCCCTGGCATGGCTGCGCGTCCATGCCGACAGCGTCCTCGCCCCGGTCGCCGCCCACGCGGCCATCAACGCCGTCGCGCTGCTGGTCTCCCACCTGCTCGTCGTCGGCGCCTGACGACGCACCGGTCGACCGTCCACCGCACGCACCTCGACGAGGCGGCCCGGTCTCGGGGGTGAGCGGCCCCGGCGTGTCCGGGTCGCACGGTTAGCCTCCGGGCGATGGAGCTGACCGCACGCCACCTCAACCGCGCCACGCTGGCGCGGCAGTTGCTGCTCGACCGCCAGCGGCTGCCGGTCGTCGACGGGATCCGACGGCTCGTCGGACTGCAGGCCCAGGAGCCGGCCTCGCCGTACGTGGCGCTGTGGAACCGCCTGCACGACTTCGACCCGGCCGCCCTCGATGCGGCCTTCGCCGGCCATGCGGTGGTCAAGGCCAGCCTGATGCGGCTCACGCTGCACGCCGTCGCCGTCGAGGACCATCCCGTCTTCCACGCCGCGATGCTGCCGAACCTGCGGGCGTCCCGGCTGTACGACAAGCGTTACAAGGCGTCGGGACTGACCGTCGACGACGCCGACGCCGCCCTGCCCGCCCTGCTCGACCACCTCGAGCAGCCGCGCACCAAGGGCGAGATCGAGGCGCTGTTCGTCGACCGTCACGGCGAGGAAGGCAGCCGGTGGTTGTGGTGGGCGCTGCGTACCTTCGCACCGCTGATGCACGCTCCCGGTGCGGCCCCGTGGTCGTTCCACACCGCCAAGACCTACCGGGCCGCCCCGCTGCCCCCCGGCGAGCCCCCGTCGCACGACGACGCGGTGGAACACCTCGTCGTGCGCTACCTCGAGGCATTCGGACCGGCGACGATCGCCGACGTCGGCCAGTTCGCGCTGCTCCGGCGCGCCACGGTCCGGACCGCGATCGAGGCCGTGGGCGACCGCCTCACCGCGCACACCGGCCCCGATGGCGCGACCCTGTACGACGTCCCCGGCGCCCCGCTCCCGGACCCCGACACGCCCGCGCCGCCGCGCCTGCTGGGCATGTGGGACAACACCCTGCTCGCCTACGTCGACCGCAGCCGCGTCATCCCCGACGCCTACCGTCCCCACGTCATCCGTCGCAACGGCGACGTCCTGCCCACGCTGCTCGTCGACGGTCTCGTCGCCGGTGTGTGGCGACCGGTCGACGACGGCATCGAGGTGACCGCGTTCCATCCGCTCGACGAGCGGACCTGGGACGCCGTCGCCGAGGAGGCCGTGGACCTGCACACGATGCTCACCGAGCGCGACCCGGCCACCTACGGCCGGTACGTCCGCTGGTGGGACAGGCTTCCCGCCGGCGAACGGCGGCTGTTGTCGCACTGAGGTCGGCATACTGCTGGGCGTCCGGAGGGCGGGGGAGAACATGGGCGAGGCACTGGCACGGGTCGACGACGCGGACTGGCTCAGCACCGGGGAGGCCGGCCGCACGCTCGGTCTGTCGAGGTGGCGGGTGCGCCTGCTGCGGGCCGCCGGCCACGTGCAGGGCGCGACAAACGCCGCCGGCGCGGTCGGCTACCTGCGCACCTCGATCGAACAGGAGGCCCGCTGGCGTCGTGACGCGTCGCACGTCCAGCGGCTGCGCCGCGTCGCCGGCAGCCTCCTCGACTGGACGCCCTGAGCATGGTCGAGGACGCAGACGGGGTGCCGCTCGCGCTGGTCGAGCAGGTCCGTGCCATCTGCCTCGCGCTGCCCGAGGCCCACGAGGAACCGGCCTGGGTCGGCACGCGCTGGCGCATCCGCACCCACACCTTCGCCCACGTGCTGCGGATCGCGGACGGCTGCCCCGAAGGCCATGCCCGGGCCGCCGGGACCGACGGTCCGCTCGACGTGCTGACCTTCCGCTCGGCAGGCGAGGAACTGCTCGCGCTGCGTCACACCGGTCACCCGTTCTTCGCGCCCGAGTGGCGCGGCAGCGAGGTCGGCCTCGTTCTCGACGCCGAGGTCGACTGGGACGAGGTCCGTGAACTGCTCACCGAGAGCTACTGCCTGCGTGCCCCGGGCCGCCTGGTCGCCGAGGTGGCACGGCCTGCCCTGTGAACCGGCGGACCTAGGGGCCGTAGATCGCGTCGATCTCGTCGTCGAAGCGTTCGGTGATCACGGCGCGCCGCAGCTTGAGGGTCGGCGTGATCTCGCCGGCGTCGATGGTCAGCGTGGTCGGCACCACCCGGAAGGTCCTGATGGCCTCGCCGCGCGACACGGTCGCGTTCACCGCGGCCACGGCACGCTCCAGTTCGGTCCGCAGCGCCGGCTCGTCGACCGTTTCACCCTCGCGTTCGCGCCGGGCGACCTCCTCGGCGTCGAGGAACACCAACGCGCCCACGAACGGACGTCCCTCGCCCACGACGACGCACTGGTCGATCAGCGGATGCGCACGCAGACGGTCCTCGAGGGGACCGGGCGCGACGTTCTTGCCGCCGGCCGTGACGATGATGTCCTTCTTGCGACCGGTGATGACCAGGTACCCGGCCGGCGTGAACGCCCCGAGGTCGCCGGTGTACAGCCAGCCGTCCCGCAGGATGGCTGCCGTCGCCTGCGGGTCGCCCCGGTAGCCGCGGAAGACCTGCGGGCCGCGGACCAGGATCTCGCCGTCGTCGGCGATCCTGACCTCGGTGCCCGGATACAGCCGGCCGACCGTGTCGTGGTCGACGGGGTCGACCGGCCCGCCCGACACGATCGGTGACGCCTCGGTCAATCCGTAGCCCTGCAGGATCGTGACGCCGACACCGTCGAAGAAACGGGCGAGATCGCCCGCGAGCGGTGCGCCGCCACAGATCGCCAACCGCAGTTCGCCGCCGAACGCGGCCCGCAGCTTGCCGTACACCAGCCGGTCGAACAGCGCGTGCTGCAGCCGCAGCCCGACCGGTACAGGCCCGGACCGTCGCGCCCGCGACCACCGCACGGCGACGTCGGCGGCCCGGTCGAAGATGGCCTGCTTGCCTCCGGCAGCGGCCTTCAGGCTCGCGGCACGGTGGACCTTCTCGAAGATCCGTGGCACGGCGACGATGAAGGTGGGCCGGAACATCGCCAGTTCATCGGGCAGCTGTTCGATGCTGCTCGCGAAGCCGGTCAGGACGCCTTGCGCGATCGCCGCATGCACCTGGATGCGGGCGAGCGCGTGGGCGAGCGGCAGGAACACCAGCGTGCGGGCTCCGTCGAGAAACAGCTCGGGCACCTGCTGGGCCGTCTGCGCCGCGTTGGCGCACAGGTTGCCGTGGGTGAGCTCGCAGCCCTTCGGCTCACCGGTCGTCCCCGACGAGTAGATCAGGGCCGCAAGGTCCTCACCGCGCAGCGCGGCGATCCGCCGCTCGACCTCGTCGAGGTGGTCGCGGCCCCCCTCGCGCAGGCGGTCCATGGCCCCGCTCTCGAACGAGAGTGGGGCCGCGCCCGTCGCGCCCGTCGCGTCCTCGCCGATGGTCTTGGCCATGACGTCGGTCTCGACCAGGGCGATCACGGCGCCGCTGTCGGCCAGGATCCGCTGGATCTGGTCGGTCGAGCTGGTGTCGTAGATCGGCACGCAGGCCGCGCCGGCCGCGAGCACGGCATGGTCGGCCACCACCCAGTCGAGGCTGGTGCGGGCCAGCAACGCGACCCGGTCCCCGGGCCCGACACCACGGGCGATCAGCCCGGCCGCGACCTCGCGGACGGTCTGACGGAACGCCTCGGCATCCATCTCGCGGAACCGGTCGCCGTCGCGCGCGGCGAGCAGGGGGCGCCGCGGCTCGGTGTCGGCCCAGCGCCAGAGCGGGGCCAGCAGATGTGGCTCGGGAACGGCCGCCAGTGACGGTCCGCTGAGCTGTCCGTGGGCAGATTCCATGATGTACCTACGGTAGCGTAACCAGCCGTCCTGCCAGGCTCGTACCACCGATTTTTCCGGCTCGTGCAACCCGGCCGCGGCCGCCAACGCCGGCCTGCTGCTTGGCCTGGTGATCAACGGCTGGGGCAGCCGCCTGGCCATGATGCCGCTCGCGCGCCTCAACCCCGAGGAGACCGGCGTCGTCACCGACGACGGGTTCCTGATCGGCCGGTTCGACCTCGAGGCGACCGCCGCCCTGCTGCTGTTCACGACCGCACTCGGTGTGCCCGGTGGCGTGGTCTTCCTCGCGCTCCGCGACCTGCGGGTCGGGCCCCGGTGGTTCGGCACCGTGTCGATGTCGGTCGGTGCGGCCGTCGTGGTCGGCTCGCAGCTGGTGCATGCCGATGGCATCGACTTCCGCGTCCTCGAGCCGGTCTGGCTCGGGATCGCGCTGTTCGTCGCCCTGCCGGGCCTGTTCGTCTGGGCGCTGGTCCGCCTGGGGGACCGGTGGCTGCGCGACGGCAGCTGGTTCATGTCGGGCGGCCGCGGCAGGCTCGTGACGCTGGTGACGCTGGTACTCGCCGCACCCGCCTTCCCGCTCGTGTGGCCGGTCTCGACGGCCGGGCCGTCCACCAGCTCGTGCCGGCCGTGCGCCCGTACCTGACGCACGCCGCGCTACGCCTGTTCGCGCGGGTCGGCCTGGCCGCGGTCTTCGCGTACCTCCTCGTCGACCTCGCCCGCGACGTCGTCGAGTTGCTGTGACCCGAGCGTCAGTGGTCGTGGGCCGGTTCGGGCCAGTCGAGGTCCTGGCAGCCGGCGGAGGCCGTGAGCGGGTTCGGGCCCGGGATGTCCGAGAGCATCGCCTGGGGCACCCAGCTCAGGTCGTGGTCCTCACCGGCGCGCACCGCGACCCAGGCCCGCCCGTCGACGGTCCGCGCGTCGAACACCTCGACCTGGACGGACGCCGGCAACTGGTAGCGCGGGGGACCGCCCGCCGTGGCGGCCGTGGTGACGGCGCAGCCGGGCGCGGCCGGGTCGACGAGGTGGACCCGTCCCCGCAGCCAGTAGTCGTCGACCCACCCGCCCGTGCTGCCGTCGACCGGCTCGATCCGCAGCCACGTCCCGCGGCTGTCCTCGACACGGGCGACCGTGCCGTCGGCCAGCGCTCCCACCTCGGCGCCGTCGGGGCCGGCGTGGACGGCGACCGTGTCGGTTGCCAGCGCGCCGTGGTCGTCGCGGCCCGAGACGTAGACGAGCCGCTGCGGATCCGCACCGTCACCTGCGGTCGCGGCGATCACGATGCTGGTGCCCAGCATCACGGCCGCCGCCGTCACCATGACGATGCGCAGCAGCCGCCGTTGCTCCAGCGACGTCGTTGCCGACGGCACCGGGGTCAGGCTCCGTCGCCGTTGCTGTTCACCGGCGTGGACGCGGTCGGCCCGTCGAAGTCGGCGAGGTTGTCGTCGGTGTCGGTCACCGCGTCGTCGGCCCGGTGGAACGAGACGTCGGCATTGCCGGTCGGGAAGCTCAGGCCCGTGCCCTCGCGGCACTGGTTGCTGGTCAGCGAGTCGTCCGCGACCCCGTCGACCATCGTGCCGGTGGCGTCGAGGATGCGGGCGCCGCCGCCGTCCGCGATACCCGAGCCGTAGGTCTGGTCGGCCGCGATCGACCCGGCGTAGCCGGTGTGGGCGAACAGCCACGACATCCCCGGTTGCAGCACGGTGCTGGCCGGCACGGTGGCCCGGTTGGACGGGTTGCCGCTGGTCGCGGCACAGCCCTGCAGGCGCCAGCCGGACACGTCGATCGCCGACGTGGTCACGTTGCGGATCTCGACGAACTCGTCGCCCGCGCCGCCGGCGCCACGGAAACGTGCCTCGGCGATGGTCACCGGCGTCGTCGGGGTCGTTCCGCCGCCCCCGGCCGGTGGCAGGCCGGTCACGTAGCTGTTCGACCCGCTGTCGTAGTTGACGTCGTAGCCGCCACCGCTCGAGGTGGTGTGCAGCCAGATGTCGCCGTCGTCGTTGAAGGTCCCGCTGTAGTCGATCGGGCCGTCGCCGTCGGCGTCGTCACAGGGATTGTTGGTGAGGTAGATGTCGGCACCGACCCCGAGACTGTTGGGCACCGTCCGCAGGGTGTCCAGGACCCGGTTGGCGGGGTGCCCGTACGAGTTCGCGCCACACGAGATCACGGCTGTCTCGGGCTCGAGCGTCTCGATGTAGACCTCAGACGACGAGTGCCCCGACCCGTGGTGGTTGAGCCGTACCGTGTCGACTGGCCCGACCTCGGGCGCGAGCGAGAGTTCGACGTCGTTGTAGGTGTAACCGAACGACGAGGTGTCGTATTCGCCGTCGGTGTCGCCGGCCGTGGCGTAGACGTAGTCGCCGTACTGGAACCGGATCGCGATCGAGTAGTCGTTCTCCGAGGGAGGATGGGTGGCGCCGGTGTGGTCGCCCGAGACCGGCGTGACGCCGTCGGCGAGCATGACCCCCTTCGCGTTGGCCTGCAGCACCTCGGCGGTGACGCCGGGGCCGAGGTCGTAGGTCGGCCAACTCGACATCGCGTTGGTCAGGGTCTGCACGCGCCCCTCGATGTGGGCCCGGTCGGCCTGCCCATCGGGGCCGTACAGCCAGCAGATCCAGCGCCGGGAGGTCTGCGAGACGGTGCCGGCGTTGTGCCAGACGACCTCGTTCGACGGTGCGGCGGACGTCCCGACGCTGCAGCTGTCGTCGGCGTCCACGTCGTCCCAGGTCCCGCCGTCGCGGTCGATCAGGGTGCCGACGGTCCAGCCGATGTCGGCCGGGTTGAGCAGCTGGTAGATGCCGTTGCCCAACGAACTGGTGTCGTTGGGGTTGCCGGCGTAGCCGATGTGGTCGAGGTGGTGGTGCGAGGCCATCACGTAGTCGAGGTGGACCGGGCCGGTCGGTACGTCGCAGATGGCGCGGATCGCGGCCTCGACCCGCATCGCCATGGTGTTGGAGCGCCCGTTCCACGATCGCTCGCCGAGGTCGATCAGCATGGTCCGCCCGGTCGGGCCGACGATCAGCTGCGCGTCACCCTGTTCGACGTCGAACCAGTAGACGTTGAGCTCGCCGGCCTCCCAGGTACCGGTCGAGGCGCACGAGGCGCCTTCGGTGACCGCTGCGGCGGGTGCGACCGGTGCCGCGGCGACGAACGCCACCGACAGCAGTGCGAGCGCGAACAGCGAGGCCATGGTGCGGCGCATCGCGCCCCCCTCTTGCCGGTGACCGAGTTCTCCCGGCGGTCACGCTAGACGCGCAGACGAACAGCTGTTCGCATGTTCGGCGAGCGCGCGCGGCGGGGGCGGGGAGCAGCGACTGCGCCGGGGTCGATGATCCCGGGGATCAGGGACCTTGGACCCCGAAGCGGGGGATACCCCGCTAGGTATGTTGGTGGTCGACCCGCCCAAACCCCAAGGATGCAACGACATGGCCGACCACGCTCACCACCAGGGCGTCCTCGACGACCTCAACCCCCAGCACCGCGACCTGCGCCGCGCGATCCCCGACGTCTACAAGGGCTTCGCGGAGATGAGCAAGGCCGCGATGGCCTCAGGCACCGTCGACGCCGCGATCAAGGAGCTGGTCGCGGTGGCCCTTGGCGTCGCGAACGGCTGTGACGGCTGCATCGCCTCACACGCACGCGCCGCCGTGCGCGCGGGTGCGACGCGCGAGCAGGCCGCCGAGATCATCGGGGTCGCGATCATGATGACCGGGGGGCCGGGCACGATCTACGGCGCCCGCGCCTTCACGGCATTCAACGAGTTCGCCGAGGCCGCCGAGGCGGAGTGACGCGGCCACGGACGAGACGGCGCCGGCAGGGGATCCCTGCCGGCGCCGTTCACGTCGTGGCTCGGATCAGCGTCCGAGCAGGCGCGCCATCAGGCCGTTGCCCTTGGCGGCGGCACGCTCGGCCTCCGTGCAGGAGCACTGCCGGTCGCGCGGAACGCGGGCCATGACCTGCTGCGCGTGCTGGCCGCAACCGGCCCAGGTCGTCTTCGAGCAGGCCCGGCAGGTGGTGGGGTGACACATCGAGCGGTTCCTTCCAAGGGATCGGGTGAGCGACGGCGGGCAAGATACCCCCATGGGTATATGTCCGGACAATTGCCGTCCGGACACTGCGCGCCCCGCACCTACCATCCCGACCATGGGTGAGGATCCGGGCGGCATCGCGTTCGCGGAGAAACTGCTGTCGTTGCTCGACACCGGCAGCTTCACCACCTCGTACAAGTACGCATTGCTGTTGAGCCTCATCGACGCAACCCTCGAGGGCACCGCGGCGGACGGCTCGCCACCGGCCGTGCTGCGTGGCCGCGACCTCGGCCGCCGCGTGTTCGCGCGCTACTGGCACCAGGCCCGTCCCTTCGGCGACGCCGGCCCGCTCCGCCAGAGCCGGCAACGCGACGTCGTGGTCAAGATCGCCGAACTGCGTGCCGAGCTGGCACTGCCCGAGCACACCGGCCTCGACGCGGCCCGCGCGCTCCAACCGCAACCCATCGAGCGGCTCGAACGCGAGGTCGTGGCCACGGTCGTGCGCTACCCGATCCCGCTGCTGCAACGGTTCGGCAGCGCCGGCACGGTCGAGGACCGCTTCGTCTACGAGCACGGCTGGACCGACGGCATCAGCGCCGGCCAGGTCAACCGGCCCGACTTCGACGACCGCCTGCACCTGCGACCGGGCGCCGGGGAGCGGTTGCTGGAGGTCGCCGGCTTGGTGCGCCCGATCGTCGAGCGCGAGTGGCTGCGCCACGTCGCCCGCCGCAACGACGACCAGGTCGACGACCTGCGGCTCGAGGCGTTCCTGTTCGGTGCGACCCGCAGCGCCCTGGTGCACCTGCGCGATCCGCTGCTGCACCTGCAATCCGGACGCTGCTTCTACTGCCGCGGCGAGCGCGGTCCCTGGGAGGTCGACCACTTCCTGCCGTGGGCCCGCTGGCCCGACGACCGACTCGACAACCTCGTGGTCGCCCACCGCACCTGCAACAACGACAAACGGGCCGCACTCGCCGGACTCGACCACCTCGAACGCTGGTGGACGCGGCTGTCGGCCACGTCGTTCGCCGGACGGCGGCTGGCCGACATCGCGGCACGCTCGAACTGGCCCCGCCGTCCCGAGCGGACCGCGTCCGGTGCCCGGGCGCTCTACCTCCACCAGCCCGACGGTGCGATGCTGTGGGCGGGGCGCGGCGAGGTCGAGCCGCTCGACATCCACCGGCTGCAGGCCGTGCTCGACCCTGCGCCGGACATCGCCGCGGAGGCGCCGCCGGACCCGTACGGCGCCTCCTGACCGGCGCGGTCCCGCCGTCAGACGTCCGCGCCCGGCCTGACCGCGACCGCGACGATCTCGGGGTCGACGACCCGTAGGTAGTCGGTGGTCGCAAGCGTGATGGTGCGGCTGTGCGAGCCGTCACGGCAGACCATCGTCGGGCGGGCCCGAAGGTCCTCGTCGAGGAAGGTCGGGATCCCGTACAGGGAACCGAACGGCGGTTCGGCACCCGGCTCGCAGTCGTCGAACAGTTCGGTGAACTCGTCCTCGGTCGCCAGCCGGACGTCGTTGTGCCCGAGCCAGCTGCTGACCCGCTCGAGGTCGACCGTTTCGGCACCGGGGACGACCATCATGGCCAACTCGCCGCTGATGGAGATGAGTACGGGCTTGGCGACGTCGTAGCCGCTGACGCCTTCGGCGTCGGCCAGACGGTGGGCCGAGACCGCGCGTTCGTGCTCATGGACCTCGTAGTCGATGCCCTGCTCGTCGAGCAGCGCGTGGAGCCTGTCCGCTGCCATGGCGCTTCCCTCCCGTGTCCACCGACTCTGGACCCGCGACGAGCGCACGTCAACGGGACAAGGCCCCCTATTCCCGGCGCCGACTGGCCGGATGCCGGGCCCGTGCGGTCGAGGGCGCCCTGCATGCTGCCTACCGTCGACCACCGACGCGTTCCGATCCCGTCGATCCGCCGAGGAGCACCGCACATGGGACCCACGATCACCATCGCCGACCACCTCAGCGTGCCGCGCCTGGGGTTCGGCACCTTCCAGTTGCAGGGCGAGCAGGCCTACGACGCGACCCGCACCGCCCTCGAGGTCGGCTACCGCCACATCGACACCGCCCAGGGCTACGACAACGAAACCGAGGTCGGGCGTGCGATCGCCGACAGCGGCGTCGATCGCGCCGAGGTGTTCCTGACCACCAAGATCAAGCCGTCGAACGCCGCCGCCGGCGACGTCCGCTCGTCGACGCAGCAGAGCCTGCGTGACCTCGGCGTCGACCAGGTCGACCTGATCCTGCTGCACTGGCCGGCCGAGAAGTACGCGCCGCTGCAGGAGACCCTCGGGGCGATGACGACGCTGATCGACGCCGGGTTGACCCGTTCGATCGGGGTGTCCAACTTCCCGTCCGCGCTGCTGTCGCAGGCGTTCGATCTCGCCCCGGTCGTCACCGACCAGGTCGAGCACCACCCGTTCCTCGGCGTCGCCCCGATCGAGAAGGTCCTCGCCGAGCGTGGTGGCTTCCTGACCGCCTACTCGCCGCTGGCCCGGGGCAAGGTGACCGACGATGCCACCCTGACCGAGATCGGCGAGGCCCACGGCAAGTCGGCCGCGCAGGTCACCCTGCGGTGGATGCTGCAGAAGCCCAACACGGTCGCGATCCCGAAGTCGGGCACCCCCGAGCGGATCCGCGCCAACTTCGAGGTGTTCGACTTCGAACTCGGCGACGACGAGATGC